>CAYRJH010000001.1:0-5272 GCA_964424685.1 uncultured Actinomycetota bacterium
GCCGTATCTCAGTCCCAGTGTGGCCGATCACCCTCTCAGGCCGGCTACCCATCATTGCCTTGGTAAGCCATTACCTTACCAACAAGCTAATAGGACGCAGGCTCATCTTAAAGCGGAAGCCTTGCGGCTACCTTTTTTATATCAATCATACGGTCAATATAAAATATTTAGTATTAGCCTTCCTTTCGGAAGGTTGTCCTAATCTCTAAGGCAGATTGCCTACGCGTTACTCACCCGTTCGCCACTGACTTTGCAAAAGTGTTGCCACTTCTACATTGTCCGTTTGACTTGCATGCATTAAGCACACCGTTAGCGTTTGTCCTGAGCCAGGATCAAACTCTCAAAAAATTCAATATTAGAGTATATTTTGCTTAAAGAAACTTACACTATTTAGTTCTCAAAGAACACGGAAATAACCTGCAGAAAAATAACACACAAGAGTTTAATTGTCAATAAAAAAATAGAAGTTTTCAAATGACAGAAACTACTAATGTATCTCTCTTTTGGTAATTCTTATTTAGCGTAGTAGATTATAGCATTAAGACAATATAAGTCAATAGCAGTTATTATGGTGCTTTTTTAGTTTAAAATTTATTTTTTTTCTTCTTTACTATCCTTCTTGTCTCTTTTGCCAATATTTAAATTTAGCATATTTTTTACTTTTTCTTCAATCTCATCCATTACCTTTGTATTCTGAGCCAAAAACATTTTTGCATTTTCTCTGCCCTGCCCTATCCGTTCATTTTTATAGGAATACCATGATCCGCTTCTCTCAAGAATTCCAAGCTCTGCGCCAACATCAATTATGCTGCCTTCCTTTGATATGCCTTTGCCATACATTATATCAAACTCCGCAGTCTTAAAAGGAGGAGCAACTTTATTTTTAACTATTTTAGCACGCACTCTGTTTCCTATAGCTTCAGTTCCACTTTTAATGCTATCAATTCTTCTTATATCAATCCTTACCGATGAATAAAATTTTAATGCTCTGCCTCCCGGTGTTACCTCCGGATTACCGAACATAACCCCTATTTTTTCTCTAAGCTGATTAATGAAAACTACTGAAGTTCTAGTTTTGCTTACTGTTCCGGTTATTTTCCTCAAAGCCTGCGACATCAGTCTTGCCTGCAGTCCGACATGAGAGTCTCCAATTTCACCATCCAGTTCCGCTTTAGGAACAAGAGCAGCAACAGAATCAATTACTATCACATCCAGTGCGCCACTCTTTAATAATATCTCACATATTTCAAGGGCCTGTTCTCCATTATCCGGCTGAGAGAGCAGAAGTTCTTCTATGTTAACACCCACATTCCTGGCATAACCGGGATCCAGCGCATGCTCAGCATCTATAAAAGCGGCAATACCCCCCTCTTTTTGAGCATTAGCTATAATATGTAATGCAAGGGTTGTTTTTCCTGAAGCTTCAGGACCAAAAATTTCAGTTACCCTTCCCCTTGGTATCCCGCCGATTCCCAGTGCTATATCAAGTTCCAGCGAATTTGTTGAAATACAGCCAATATCTGACAGCAGGCTTTTTTCACCCAGCCTCATTATGGCGCCGCCGCCATATTGCCTTTCAATTTGAGATACCGTATTTTCTATGATTTTTTTCCTGTCCATATTAAATCCTCCAGATAAAAATTATTTTTAAAATAAAATAATAAAATAATAAATAATAATAATATGTGCTTATGCTCACAAGCACATTATAACATACAATTAATAATTATAATAAAAAATTTTTTAATAAGATTTTTTTATTTTAAATTAAATTTATTAATAATAATATACTCAGCTCCATCTGGTTTCAGCCGACTTTCAAATAATGTGATTTCAATGCAATTCAGAGTGATGTTTAAAAATTTATTTTGACCTGCTATTAACTCTTTTATATTCTTACTGTTCTTCAACCTGGCAATAGTTATATGTGGGGAAAATTTTCTTTTTTCTCTCTCTATCTTAATTTTACTGAGATTATTTTCAAGTTCATTATAAATCTTACATATTTGCTCCCCACCCTTATCGACTTCCAAAAAAACTACTCTCGCGTTCCCCGTATCCGGAAATGCGTTTATTCTTCCACTTATTTCATATTTAAATTTCTCAAATAAATCCGCTGTTATCCTTATGGCCTCTTCTATTTTCCCTGTTTTATTAATATTTATACCTCCTAAAAATTTTAAAGTTATATGGATATTCGGAGCAGGCACTATTCTTATATATCTATCCTCCGGCAGCGTTTCCGTTGCTAAATTATATATATTATCCTTTACAACTTCCGGGATATCCACAGCTACGAATAATCTTTTTTTAAATTCATTTTTATTAAAATCCTTTATATTATCTCTTTTTTTTAGCATCTCTCGTTTATAGATTTTCTTAATTCATTTAATATAAATTGCGCAGTCCTGAATTTAATCTCACTCCTAGTACCCTGGAAAAATTTCTCATATATTTTTTCATAGCAGTCCGGTCCCAGTATGCAGCAGTAAACCAGTCCAATTTTTTTATTTTCTGCCTCCGGTCCCGCATAGCCTGTCACACTTAATGAATAATCAGAATTAAAAATCCTTTTTACTTTCTTTGCCATCTCTATGCATACTTCCCTGCTTACAGCACCATATTTTTCAAGAATACTTTTGTCAACGTTTAGTAATTTGACTTTCGAATAGTTTGAGTAAGATACTATTCCACCTAAAAAAAATTCTGAACTTCCCGGCGTATCTGTTAAAATACTGCTTATAAGGCCTCCAGTTACTGATTCCGCCGTACTGATAGTCAAATTACTGCCTGTTTTTTTAATGGTTTCCTTCAGATTATCAGAAATCAGGCTATTATCTTTTCCATAAAAACAGCTTCCAAGTTTATTTAAAATTTTTTTCTCAATCTTCCTTAAATTCTCACCGGCTTTTATAACATCCATCGCTTTTGCCACCAGCATTATCTTTGTTAAGCCAGGATTAGCTGTAATACCGATCTGAACATTAATTTCTTTAGCTTCGTCGACAATTTCTTTTACTTTTTCTTCTATTTCTGTTTCACTAATATCAGTAGTAAGAAGTATTGATTTCTTTATCTTTAATCCTTTTTCCTTTAAATCTTTTTCTATTTTTTTCTTTAAAAAAGGTTCAATATCTTCTTTAAACATGCTTCTCATTTCTTTCGGAACTCCCGGTATGCAAAATATAATTTTTCTGTTACCTAACATTGCCCTGAATCCGGAAGCGCTTCCTATTTTTGGTTTAATCGGAAAGGAACCTTCGGGAATATACGATTGCCTGAGCAATCTCTCTGTAATCCTTTTATTCTTTATTTTTCTTATAAACTTCAGGCTTGTCTCATCAAGGCTTTTATCTCTTATAAGCTTTAGTTTTAATACTTGCGCAACCGCCTTTCTGGTAATATCATCATCTGTAGGACCCAGACCCCCATTTACTATTATTAAATCGCTATATCTCAAACTTTGTTTTAAAACATTTACTATCTCTTCCACGCTGTCTCTTACAGTGAACATATATTTGCACTCTAAACCCATATCAGTAACTCTCTCAGCAATATATTTGGAATTTTCATTGAATATTAAACCAAGACTTAATTCAGTCCCTATGCTTATTATTGAACAAATCATAATTTTTTAGTTTATATAATCCTAATTCCTTTTTTCTTCCAGCAATCTGACCAGATCTTCTCTTGATATTATGACTTCTCTGGGTTTACTACCGTCATACCCGCTTATCATCCCTATATCTTCCATCTGGTCAATTATTCTTGCCGCTCTGGAGTACCCTATTTTTAGCCTTCTCTGCAGTAATGAAGCTGACGCATGTCCAAAATCCACAACCACTCTTAAAGCTTCATAAAACAGTTCATCTTCGTTTTTTATATTAGACCCCTCGTCGCTTATTCTTTTTGAAATCTCCATACTGTACTCGGGGGTACTTATGTTTCTTATATATCCGGTAACCATTTCTATCTCATTGGAGGTCACAAAGGAGCCCTGGACTCTCTCGGGTCTATTGGAATAATATGGCAAATAAAGCATATCCCCTTTTCCTACCAGTTTTTCCGCTCCTCCACAGTCCAGGATTACTCTTGAATCTACATTTGATGTGACCATGAATGCTATTCTTGAAGGTACGTTTGCTTTTATTAATCCTGTTATTATATTAACAGAAGGTCTCTGGGTGGATATTATAAGGTGGATGCCAACAGCTCTTCCCATTTGCGCAATCCTGCAGATACTGTCCTCTACCTCTGAAGCTGATATCATCATCAAATCTGCAAGTTCATCAATAAAAACCAGAATATATGGGAGAGGCTTAAAACTTCCTTCTCCATTCATACTTCTCTTAGCTTCGAAATTATACATTTCCAGAGATTTAAAATTTCTTTTAACAAGTATTGAAAATCTATTCTCCATTTCCTCAACAATCCAGGAAAGTGCCGAGGAGGCTTTTTTAGGATTAACAACTACCGGGGATAATAGATGAGGAATTCCATTATATATACTGAGTTCCACCATCTTTGGGTCTATCATAACAAATCTGACATCATTTGGCTTTATCTTCATCAACAGGGAAATAATAATACTGTTGAGACATGAACTTTTACCAGAATTAGTAGCACCGGCAATTAGTACATGGGGCATTTTTGCTATATCCATATAAACAACATTCCCTGATAGATTTTTCCCCAGAGGAATATTCAATAAATTACCAGCCAGGTTTTTATCATCCCTGGAAAAAATATCCCCGAGGGTAACCATACTTCTTACACTGTTAGGTACTTCAATACCAATTGCAGATTTACCGGGTATAGGAGTTAGAATTCTAATATCAGGTGAACCAAGCGCGACGCAAAAGTCATCTTCAAGACTTAAGAGTTTCTGGACTTTTACACCCGGCGAAAGTTTCAATTCATAAAGGGTTACCGTAGGACCGCTTACTACTCTTTCTATCCTTGCATCCAGATTAAAATCACCCAGCAACCTGTTTAATGTATATGCTCTCTCCTTTACACCTTCTTTATATAACCGGGACGGTAGATTTGCAGATTTTTTTAATAAATGTACCGGAGGCAGCCTATACTTGCTCTCGGATTCGTCACTATTTACTATCGGTATTTTTAACTGTCCTTCCAAAGATTTAGCCATGTCGGGATTTTCTATAAATTGTTCCATTATGCCGGTTTTCTCTCTTGATACCCTGTCAGCATGGTCAATGACTTCTATTTTTTTAAAGACTGGTTCTTTATTATTATCATATATCTTATT
>CAYRJH010000001.1:5372-17349 GCA_964424685.1 uncultured Actinomycetota bacterium
TTATTAAAATTATTACCAAGTATCCCCAGAATTGAGAAAAACAGAAGCAGAAATCCCCAGCCAAAAGTTGAGGGTAAAAAGCGTATTCTTTTAAGGAAAAAACTAAAACCCCAGATAGCAAGCATAAAAGGTATTAAATATTTACCAACGCCAAAAACAAGAGATAGAAAATTATTTATTTTTTCATTTACTAAACCTGAATTAGATAAGCCAAATACGCTGATAAAAAATAAAACTGCAAGCATTATTATTAAAACACCGTATACTTCAGTTCTCCTTTTAACATATCTTTTTCTTTCTCTTGGAGTGCCTGCCCTGTAATTTTTCACACCTTTTATTGTTTTATTTCTTTTATTTTTATTTTTATTTATTGCCATTTTTTAGGGATTTAGATCCTTGTTAATAATCAATTAATTTTTATAAGGACTTATGACTTTTGTTATTATTATAGGTCTTATTCTTGCATTTTTAAAAATAAATTTTTCTACTTTACCACTAATAAGATTTTCAATCATATTTTTACCCGTAATATTGTCAGCAAAACAATTTTTTATGGTATCTACCACAATATTCTTTGCTTTATTAAGAATTTCTTTTAAATCTTTAATATATATCGTCCCCTTCATAGTAAAATCAGGTTCACATAAGATATTCTTTTTTATGTAATCAATACCCACAACTACAAATATCAAACCATTTGCCGATAGCATCCTTCTGTCTTTTAGAACCATGTCCTCTATGTTCCCCATGCCAACGCCATCTATGTAAATAGTCTGCGGATTTAAATTTTTGGAAACTCTGCACAGGCCCGTATTCATTTTAATTATGTCTCCGTCTTCTGCAATCACTATATTATCTTCACTTATCCCCATTGATTTTGCTATCTGTGAATTCTGCACTTTATGTTTATTCTCCCCATGAATCGGAATAAAATATTTAGGGTTGGTAAGATTTATCATAATTTTTATTTCTTCACGCGCAGCATGACCGGATACATGGACACCTGCAATAGACTCGTAAAAAACATCTGCTCCCTGTTTTATTAATCTGTTAATAGTGTTGGATACTACTCTTTCATTTCCTGGAATCGGGGAAGCCGAAATTATTACCATATCTCCTTTCATAATGTTTACTCTTTTATGCTCTCCCAATGCCATCCGGTTTAAAGCTGAAAGCGGCTCACCCTGGCTCCCTGTGGCAAGTATTACTATTTTTTCTAATAAAAAATCATCAATTTTGGTTATTGGAATTAATGTTTCTTCAGGAATTTTAAGGTAACCCAGCTCGGAAGAAACCCTGATAGTTCTTAGAATTGATTTTCCGGTAATAGCAACTTTCCTGCCTGATTTGTTTGCAACATCCAGAACCTGCTGTATTCTATGTATATGAGAAGAAAAAGTAGCAACAATAATTCTCTTGCGGGCGCTCTCAAATTTTTCAAGCAGCGTTTTTCCTACATCCTTTTCAGGAAGAGTGTACCCTAACTCTTCAGCATTGGTACTGTCACATAAAAGTGCAAGTACCCCTTTCATACCGGCTCTTGCAATCTTTGAAAATTGAGTTACTTTTTTATCAATAGGAGTGAGATCAAACTTAAAATCACCCGTATGGACTATAGTACCGATGTCTGTTTTTATAATTAATCCTACGCCATCGGGTATGCTGTGATTAACCCTGAAAAATTCTATATGAAACGGCCCGATATTCATAGGCTTATCAGGGTCTACCTCATTATATTTTACGGTAATTCCACTCTGCGAGTTATCAAATTTTACTTTTATCAGGCCTATAGTAAGCTTTGTAGCAAATACAGGCACATTTATTTCTTTGAATAAAAATGGGATACCGCCGATATGGTCCTCATGGCCATGCGTAATTATCAGTGCTTTTATTTTATCTTTATTTTTTTTAACATATGAAAAGTCCGGTATTATAAAATCAACCCCGGGCATATCATCATCGGGAAACATTAATCCGCAATCAATAATAATGATCTGATTATCTTTTTCAAAGACCATCATATTCTTACCGATACCGTTTAATCCCCCAAGTGGAATTAATTTTAAGCTAGTTTTTTTTGCCATGGTCTTTTATATACAAAACTTCACCTTCTATCTACTAAATTATTTTATGCTTTTTCAAAATCTCCTTAAAGATTTCAAGCTCCCCTTCTTCCATACTGCACAAAGGCAACCTGCAGGGACCTACATTAATACCTTTCAAATTCAATGCTTCTTTAATTGGCACCGGATTTGAAGCTATAAAAATTCCATGGAAAATATCCAGTAATTCCAGATGTATTTTAGCCGCCCTGCTAAAATCCCCTTTTTTAAAACTGGATATCATTTCTTTTATTTCTCTGCATACTATATGCGAAGCAACACTTATTATCCCATGTCCGCCTAATGACAGTATGGTTAATGTATCGCCGTCATTACCGCTGTATACAAGAAAATCCGGATCACTGTCCCTTATTATTTCCGAAATTTGCCTTACATCACCACTTGCTTCTTTCACGGCGCAGATATTATCAATTTTTGATAGTTCCACACAGGTTTTTGAACTTATGTTAGATACTGTTCTCGATGGAACATTATATAAAATTATTGGAATCTTAACTTCTGCAGCAATTGCCTCAAAATGCTTGAAGATGCCCCTCTGTGAAGGTCTATTATAATAAGGCGTAACCAGAAGCAAGCAGTCCACTCCTATTTTTTCTGCTTCTTTTGACAGTTCTATGGAATGTCTTGTATCATTTGAACCTGTTCCGGCAATAATTTTAAATTTATGTCCGAAATTATCCTTTGCAAATCTAAATAGTTCTATTTTCTCCTCATCATCAAGAGTTGAACATTCTCCCGTAGAACCGGATAGTACAATCCCGTCACTTCCCTCATTTGCAAGATGCTCCATTAGCTTACTGCATAATTCAAAATCCATATCATAGTTTTTATTAAACGGTGTAACCATTGCTGTGATTACCTCACCCATATCAAACATATAATCCTCCCTGAATAAATAGTTTCTTTAAATATCTATCAGCTTATCCAATCCAAAAGTATAATTTGAAAGTTTATCTAAATTCTTTATGGCAAGTATAACTCCGGGATAAAACGATGACCTGTCCAGACTGTCATGTTTTATCGAAAGTGTCTGGCCTTTTGTTCCAAAAATAATATTTTGATGTGCCAGAAGTCCGGGCAGTCTTACACTGTGAATATGAATGCCGCTTATAAAACCACCCCTCGAGCCTTCTATATTTTCATTTTCACTTTCTTTTAACCGTGTTTTATTAAAATCACTGCATCTGCCGATTTCTTCTGCTGAAAATACAGAAGTGCCTGAAGGAGCGTCCTTTTTTTTATCATGATGCAGTTCTATTATTTCACAATTATCAAAATATTTTGATATCATTTTAGAGATTTTAATCATAATTACGGCTCCAATTGAAAAATTCGGTACTATCAGAGTTTTACTTCTTGCCCCCCGAGCCTTCCTTTCAATATTTGCAAGATCATCTTTATCCAGGCCGGTGGTTCCTACTATTATATTTATGTCGTTATCAATGGCCCAATTTATATTCTTATTAGCCGCATCAGCATTTGTAAAATCGATAATAATTTCCGGATTTAATTCTTTAATATCATCGTATGAATCATATATTCTATATCCTGTTTTCTCTCCAGTTAAAAACTCCCCTATATCGATTCCCACATTTCTAATATCAAAACCTCCAACCAGTTTAATTCCTTCTTCCCTTATTAATTCTCTTGAAATCGAGGTTCCCATTTCGCCGCAAATCCCGAACATTACTATTTTTTTCATATTGACCTGCCTTGATTTATTTTTCCCATCATCACTAAACTCATTCTATCTAAATTGAAATATCTTTCGGCAATATCATCTAAATCACTTTTTTTTACATTATCTATTTTCTTTAATATCTTGTTAATAGTCAAAACATTTTTATCAAAAAGTAAACCCTTGCCCAATCTAAACATTTTTGAACTAATATCTTCAATGCTTAATACAATATTACCCTTTAAATTTTCCCTGGCTATTGAAAGTTCAGCTTCTCTTATTCCATGCCTTGAGATATTTTTTATTTCATTTCTAATAAGTTCCATGATCCTATCAGTATTTTTAGGAGATGAAGCTGCGTATATTACAATTATCCCTGTATCCATATATTGGACATTGCTGCTAAAAATTGAATATGCCAGACCTTCATCTTCTCTTATTTTTTGAAATAATCTGCTGCTCATGCTTCCGCCTAAAAGGTTTGTAAATATTGAAATCGGATATTTATCCTTACTATCGCGCCTGCAGCCCAGACAGCCAAAACACATATGAACCGAATTGGTCTTACCACTCGGTATTTTTCTTATGCTGCTATTCTGGGTAGGTTCCTGTTTGTTAAAGTTCTGTATTTGTTTCTTTTTTTTGATATTACCTATATTTTTTTTAATAATGTCTACTAAATTTTTATGCTTCACATTTCCTGCCGCTGAGATAACAACCCTGCTTATATCAAATTCATCTTTAAAGTACTGGAGCATATTAGTTTTTTTAATATTTTTAAGTGATTTTTTTGTACCCAGGATCGGAAGGCTCAGAGGGTGCCCTTTAAGAACTGCTTCATAAAAGTAATTCATAACATTTTCGGAAGGGCTGTCTTCTATCATTTTTATTTCTTCAATTATTACTTTTTTTTCAGTTCTTATATGCTCTGTAAGAAAAGATGGATTTGTAAGTATGTCAAATAATAATTCTATGCAGTTATCCAGATAGGTATCTATAAAATCTGCATATATACAGCAATTCTCCTTATCAGTGAATGCATTATATTCGGCACCAACTGAATCAAATCCAATAGCTATATCTCTATAGCTCCTTTTTTTTGTACCTTTAAAAATGAGATGCTCTATAAGGTGGGTAATTCCGCTGATATTTTCATTTTCATTTCTGGACCCGGCCGGTACCCAGAAACCTGATGATATAGACCTGAAATGGGGTATATATTCACTAATTATCTTTATACCATTATTTAATTCAGTTATCTCATACTGATCAAATTTTACGCTGCTCGATGATACTATTTTTTATTAACCTCGCTAATAAAATATTCAGATGTCAGTTCTTTCCAGCCCTATTTTCCTGGTCCTGGGATCAATATTATCAACCTTAACCCCTATTTTTTCACCAATCTTCAGATAATCTTTGACATCTTTAATTCTTTCATTTGCAACTTTTGATATATGCAAAAGTCCATCAACTCCCGGAATCAGATTTACAAAAGCTCCATAACTTGTTATGCCTACAACAGTTCCCAGAAATTCTTCTCCTATTTTTATATCCTCTATACTTCTTAGCATCCCCTCTATTCTTTTCCTTGCCATTTCAATGTTAGTATCATTTGAGGAAGTAATAGAAACAATGCCTTCTCCGTTATGGTCGCTTATATCAATCTCGTCCAGGTCAAATTCTTCTTTTATATTTTTAACATTCTTTCCACCCGGGCCAATAATTTCTCCAATTTTTTCTTTCGGTATTTTAAAGGTAGTTATTTTCGGCGCACATTTGGATAAACTTTCTCTGGGTTCCGGGATAACTTCCAGCATCTTTTCCAGTATATATAATCTACCCTCACGTGCTTTTTTAAGAATTTCCTCTATAATATCCAGACTTGCACCTTTTATTTTCATATCCATCTGAAGTGCTGTAATACCTTTCTTTGTTCCCGCAACTTTAAAATCCATATCACCATAAAAATCTTCTATGCCCTGGATATCCTTTAATATTACATAATCGTCTTCTCCCTCATTCTTAATCAATCCCATAGCTATGCCTGAAACCGGATTAAGTATGGGAACTCCCGCATCCATTAGAGCCAGTGTGCTTCCGCATACACTTGCCATTGAAGTTGACCCATTGGATTCCAGGATTTCAGATACCAGCCTTAATACATAGGGAAACTTCTCTTCATCGGGAATCATGGGTCTTAAAGCCTTTTCAGCCAGGGCTCCATGACCGATATCTCTTCTCCTTGGCCCTCTCAGCGGCCAGGTTTCTCCTACGCTAAAAGGAGGAAAATTATAATGATGAATATATCTTTTAAATTCTTCTTTTCCAAGACTGTCTATTTTCTGTGCTTCCCTTATTGAACCCAGAGCCAATATTGTAAGGGCCTGAGTTTTACCCCTGGTAAAAAGTCCTATGCCATGAGTAGTATCCGGAAATAAACCTACTTCACAGTTTATATCTCTTATTTCATCCGGTTTTCTTCCGTCCGGTCTTACTCCTTTTTCCAGAATTAACTTTCTTACCAGTTCTCTTTCAAGCTCCTTGAAACTTATATCTATGCTTTCCTTCTCTTCAGGGAAATCCTCTTCCAGCTCTTTTGTTATCTCTTCTTTTAAAGTTGAGACTCTATCCTGGAAAAACCCTTTTTCATTATTATCAAGTAAGATTTTCTTTTCTTCATCTTCCGAATATTTAATAACTGTGTCAAGAATTTCCTGGATCTTACCTTCTGCAAGCTCTCTAATCTTCTTTTCAACATCTTTATTCAATACAAAATTATCTGTCTCTTTTTTATCTTTACCTGCTATTTTCCTAAATTCCTTCTGGAAGCTTACAATTTTTTTTATTTCACTTTGTGCTCTTTCCATAGCTTCAAGTACTATTTCTTCAGGAGCTTCTTTACCGCCTGCTTCAACCATTAATATTGCATCTTCAGTACCTGCTACTATTATATCTATAATACTTTCTTCAATTTCGCTGTACGTTGGGTTTACTACCCAATTTTCTCCTATTTTACCTATCCTGACGGCACCGACCGGCTCGTCAAAAGGAATCTCTGATATATATAAAGCCGTTGAAGCTCCGTTGATTACAGAAATATCATAGGGATTAATCTGGTCAAAAGATATAACTGTAGCTATTAATTGAACTTCATTTCTTATATTTTCGTTAAATAATGGCCGCAGCGGCCTGTCAGTCAATCTCGCATTAAGTATTGCTTTATCACTGGCTCTGCCTTCTCTTTTAAAAAAACCACCCGGTATTTTCCCTGCTGCATACATTCTCTCTTCAACATCTACAACAAGCGGGAAAAAATCTATCTTCTCAACCGGTTTTTGATTCATCACAGCAGTGATCAGCACCCCATTTCCGCCAAATTTAACCAGGACTGAATTGGCCTGTTTTGCTACCTTACCTGTAGAAAACACCATTTTTTTTCCATTAATATCAATTTCGTAACTTTTTTCCATTTATGTATTCCATACTCCTTTAAACTTTGAAAAAAATTTTATTTTTTTAAATATATTTTTATTAGATATATACTTATTTTCTCAAACCAAGTTCTTCTATTATTTTCTTGTATCTATTTATGTCATTATTTTTTAAGTATCCAAGGAGCCTTTTTCTTTTTCCAACCATGATAACGAGACCCCTCCTGGAATGATGATCCTTTTTATTAATCTTCAAATGTTCATTAAGCCTGTTAATTTTTTTTGTTAAAATGGCTACTTGAACTTCAGAGGAGCCGGTATCATTCTCATGAACCTTAAATTTTTCAATTATTTTCTTTTTTTCATCCTTTACTAAAGTCAACTTTCTCACCTCCTAAAATGCCCGTACTATAATTTATCATAACTGTATGCTAATTACAATTTAATCCAAATTCAGTTTTTACTCTGTATTAGTACTATTATATATAATATTATCCAGTCTAAGCCGCCCCTAAATTTTTTAAAATCAATACCTTATCATTAATTTTTATCTGTATTACTCTAAATATTAAAATATTTTTTAGCATAATTTAAATCAAGCTTTATCCGGTTTATTAAATTGTCTTTACTGGCAAATTTCATTTCATCCCTTAATTTTTCTAAAAAAGTAATTTTTATTTTTTTATTATATATATTACCCTTAAAATTCAGTAAAAAAGCTTCAATCCTTTTTTTAGATTCTCCAAAAGTAGGATTTTTTCCCACATTAATTATAGCCGGAAACATTTTATCTCCTTCTCCGTTAATTAAAACTGTACCGAGATAAACTCCGTCTGCCGGCGTTACAAAAAATTCACATATATCTATATTTGCTGTAGGAAATCCAAGCTGTTTTCCTCTACCTGCACCTTTTGTAACAATTCCTTCAACCTGCGGATTTCTCCCAAGCAGATCTGTTATTTTCTTTATCCTGCCTTCGGAATAATATTTCCTTATGTTAGTGCTTGATACTAACTCATCCTCCACTTTTAACAATGGCATTACATTTACCTTTACATGATAAGGTTTAAAAAAATTATTCATAAAAAACACATCTCCGGCAGCTCTAAAACCAAAACGAAATTCATCCCCCACAAAAATTTCTTTTATGCAAAGTTTATTTATTAGAATATCTCTGCAGAATTGTTCCGGAGTCAATTTTAAAAAATTGATATTAATATCAGCAATTACTATATAGTCCACGCCCAGACTATCTATAATTTTAATTTTTTCTTCATAAGAAATTATAAGTTTCTTATATGTCTTGCTTTTTATCACATTAACCGGTGGTTTATTAAACGTTAAAACTATACTTTTTCCATTTAATATTTTTGCTTTTTCAATACATGCATTTATTATTTCTTTATGCCCCAGATGAACGCCGTCAAAAAATCCTATTACTGCCACAGGAGTCTCAAATTTAAAATAATTTTTATCTATTTTCTCTAAATCCAATAATTTCGACAATGCGCATTCAAATCCTTTAAAAAAACCTGAATATTAAAATATACTCAACTCACTGGATTACTAAAAGTTATAATACTTTTGGTCAATTTTAGTTTTTCATCCTTTATATTATTTACATCCTGCAATATTTTCTTATATATAATCTCATGTATGGCTAATAAATTTCCACTATTATCCCATATACTTACAAAACTGCCTTTTTTAAATGAATCAGTATCATTGGTCTTGCCCGGTTCTATCATTCCTGGTGTTACCGGCCACCCGTTAAGTATTGAATCCCTATTCTCATTCCTTATGCAGATATTTTTCATCTTACCCAGTAATCTTTTTAGAGATACTACATATGGTTTTGATTTCAAATATCTTTTTTCATAGTTATCAAATATGCATTTAATAAATCCATCCACATTGATACTGTCCTTCAGGCTATAATCATTAATCCATGTTCTTTTCAGTTCTTTTAGTGAAGCTCCGGTACCGAGTAAATTTCCGATATCATAAGCCAGTGATCTTATATATGTACCTGAACTGCAGTTTATTTTTATTCTAAGTAAATCTTCTTTAAAGGAAATAAGCTCCAGATTGTATATATTGACTGTTTTCGGTTTTAACTCTACTTCCTGTCCCTTCCTTGCAAACCTATAGGACGGTTTTCCTTTATATTTTACCGATGAATATGCCGGAGGCGTTTGCCTGATCTTTCCTTTAAATTTATCCAGAGCTTTTAATACTTCTCCTGTATCTATACTTTCAATTTTTCTTTCAATTAAAATTTTACCGCTTAGGTCCCGCGTATCAGTAATCACTCCAAGTTTCAGGTCCGCAATATATTCCTTTTTCAAAGTTAAAAAATAACCGAATAATTTAGTAGCTTTATTTATTAAGATAATTAGCAAGCCTTCAGCCATAGGATCAAGAGTCCCGGCATGCCCGATTTTATTTAAAAAAAAACTTTCTTTAATTTCCTTATAACATCAAAAGATGTTATACCCGGAATCTTATTTATTAACAAAATACCGTCAAAATTCTTTAAAAAATCTGATTTATCATGGTTATTCATGACTTATGCAATCTTTTACTGATTTTTTTAGATTATTTATTACAATTCTTAAACTTCCATTATCCGAATAAGCAGAAGCCATCCTGTGGCCTCCACCGTTAAACTTGCCGGCAATCTTAGATAAATCAACCCTGCTGTCAGAAGTCCGGAGACTTATCTTAAAACATCTTTTTTCAGTCTGTTTTATCAAAGCCACAATTCTTGCTTTTTCAGCAGTTCTCATTAAATTAATAATTCCATCCTGGGCTGAAAAAGGTAAATTTAACTTTTTAAAATCTCTCAGCAGGGCATATGAATATATAAGTCCGGTAGAAGCTACATATACAATCCTCTGAAAAATAAGTTGAATTAATTTGAACCTTTCCAGGGGTTCATTTTCATATATATGTTTGTTGATTTCTGAAGGATTAAGATTAAATCTTAATAAATCACTGACTACTTTATGAACAGCATGATTTGTGTTGCTGTATTGAAATTGACCTGTATCAGTCAATATTCCTACATAAATACCCGTTGCTATTATACTATCCAATAATTCCCTGTAAAATTTGCATATTAACTCATATAAAATCTCGGCAGTCGCAGATTTTTGTAAGTCTACGATATTTAAGTCGCCAAAATTGGTATTCTTATTGTGATGATCCATATTTATTATATATTCAAAATTATCTTTTATTTCTTTAAAATCCAGATTCATCCTGTTCTCATCCGCGCAATCAAGGCAAAAACAGATATATTTTTTACCGGAATTTTTTATCTCATTAAAGTCTTTCCTGATCTTATTAAAATGAGGTAAAAATTTATACTGGTAAGGAAGCTCGCTGTTACAGACAGCAACCACATTTTTTTTAAGTGAAACCATTAATTGATAAAGGGCTATTTGTGAACCTAAAGAGTCTCCATCAGGATAATTATGGGTTATAATTACAAAACTATTATTGCTTTCTATAATTTTTGATATCTGATTATATAAATTATTTATATCCAATTATGCTAACCTGCTTATTACTTCTTGTCTTTTCCCAGAGTTTCCAGTATTTTTGATATTCTGATACCGGTCTCTATAGATTCATCATATATAAATTTTATATTGGGTACATTCTTTAACTTCAATCTCTGCTGAAGGTTCTTTTTTATAAAACCGCTGCATTTTTTTAAACCCTCAAGGCCCCTTTTGATATCATCCTTTTCCCCCATTATACTTACAAAAACATCCAGCCATTTAAAATCTACTGATAATTCTGTACCTGTAACAGTTATAAATCCTATTCTCGGGTCATTTACTTTTGTGTTAATTATAAAACTAATCTCCCTTTTTATATCTATCTCGGCTTTTTTTACCCTATCCACCTTAAACACCGCCAGTTATGAATCATTTTTCTTCGAAGAATTCCAATATATCGCCACTTTTAAAGTCCTGAAAATTCTCTATTTTTATACCGCATTCATACCCGGATGAAACCTTTTTAACATCTTCCTTAAACCGGTGCAGAGTCCCAACCTTCCCTTCATAAATTATTTTTTCATCTCTTATTACACTTGCTAAATTACCTCTTTCAACTTCACCTTCTAGAATATAAGAACCTGCAATTATTCCGGCTTTAGGCAATTTAAATACTTCCCTTACTTCAGCTTTACCCTTATTAATCTTCTTTACTTCAGGTTTTAATAAACCTTTAAAGGCAAGAGTAATATCGTCAATTAATTTATAGATAATATCATAAGTCCTTACTTCGGTGCCTTCTTTTTTATATAATACCTCCGCATTTTTAGTTAACGGCACACCAAAACCAAGTACAATCGCATTTGAAGCCACGGCAAGCATAATGTCACTTTCTGTTATTGCTCCAATTGCTTTGTGTATTATTTCAATTTTTATCTTTTCTTCTTTTATGTTATTTAATGATTTCTCTACCGCATCCAGAGAACCTTCAGAATCTGCTTTAAGGACTATCTTTAATTTTATTATTTCATTTTCTTTTGACAGCTCGGATAATTTTTCTAAAGTCATTGTTACCTTTGAATCAGCGATTTTTATTAATTTTCTTTCATAGTTTTTCCTATGAAGGAGTTCTTTGGCTGACTTTTCGTCCTTAACAACAAATAATTTATCACCTGCTTTAGGAACTGCGGAAAAACCGATAACTTCAACAGGTTGTGATAAAACAGCTTCTTT
>CAYRJH010000001.1:17449-37931 GCA_964424685.1 uncultured Actinomycetota bacterium
CAAATAGTGTCACCGCCCCATTCCTCGGGAACTAAATTATATTCTGTAAGACTTTTTTTTATTTTTTCCGGATCCGCGTTTGGCAGGTCTATTTTATTTATAGCAATAATAATAGAAACACCGGCATCTCTGGCATGATTTATTGCCTCCACTGTCTGAGGCATAATACCGTCATCAGCAGCTATAACAATTACAGCAATATCAGTAACCTTTGCTCCTCTTGCCCTTATAGACGTAAACGCTTCATGTCCCGGTGTATCAATAAAAGTAATTTTCCTATCCTTGTAGTCAATCTGGTAAGCACCTATACGCTGTGTTATACCGCCCTGTTCATTTACGGCTACACTTGTTTCCCTTATAACATCAAGTAATGTTGTTTTTCCGTGATCTACATGCCCCATTACAGTGACAATTGGCGGTCTGGGTTTTAAATTTTCCTCAGAATCTTTATAAACCTCATCTAATTTTTCTTCAAAGCCTATAATGTTATATTTAAAGTCATATTCATGTGATAGAAATTCTATTAAATCCTTGCTCAGGGATTGATTTATATTTATAACCTCACCCATATTAAATAAAAACTTGATTATCTCATGTGAAGGAACATTTATTTTCTCGGATAGTTTTTTTATGCTTATCCCTTCTGATATTTCAATTACCTTCTTTATCTCCGGTCGTCTCCTCAATCCCTTTTCTGAATCTTCATGTTTCTCCTTTAATGTCTTTCCGCCTTTTATTTCCTTTAAAGAAGATTTTTTCTTCGGAACAAGCCTTACTTTTAACTTCCCTTCTTTCTCTTCCTTATCAAGTTCCCTGTCAATTACACTTTTTATGCTCAATTTTTTTTCTTCTTCCCAGCCTGTTCTTGTTTTCAGCTTCTCTTCATCTTCTGCCGGTTTCTTTTCTTCTGATTCCTTATTCGCTTCTGCTTGTATTTTTACATAAGTGGTATCCGCAGCTTCTTTTTTTACAGTGGTTTTAGAGATAATCTCACCACCGGCTTCAGCTAAAGTCTTACTCTTATTTTTAATCTGCCTGGCTTCCTCTTTTACTTTTATATCAATTTCTTTCTTTGCTTCTTTTTCCCCTTTGATTTCTGTTTTCTTCTTTTCTTTGAATCCGGCTTCTTTTTTGGCAGTTAATTTTTTATCAGTTATTCCCCTTTTATTGATTCCAACTTTACTTCTTTTTATTTTTTTATCCGAAGCTTTTTTTTGGGATTTTGTTTTATCTGGAGGCAAAGTTTTGACTTTATCTTTTGATTGAGTTTCCTCTATTTCTTTTAACCCGGCTTCAAGATTTTTTTTACTTATTTTATTTTTACTGTCTTCTTTTTTTTCAATCATAATTTTTTAAAAACTATCACGGACTTTTTTAAATAACTGCCAGAAATAAAAATCTCCTGATTGTCTATCTTTTCTGCCTATAATATATTATTTTGTTTTTATGTCTTTTTCTTTGCTTTTCAATCTTTCTATTCTGGCTTCATCAAGCTCTTCCTCAAATTGTTTTTCACTCTTTATGTCAATTTTCCAGCCTGTAAGTTTTGCAGCCAGCCTTGCATTCTGTCCTTCTCTTCCTATTGCTAATGAAAGCTGATCACTGGGAACTACAACCAAAGCAAATTTATTTTCCTCATCGGTAAGCACCTTTAAAACTCTTGCCGGGCTTAGAGAATTTTTGATATAACTAACAACATCATCGCTATATTCCACTATATCTATTTTTTCTCCTCCTAATTCATCAACTACCATCCTTACACGCGATCCTTTGGGACCCACGCATGCTCCAACAGGGTCTACATTTTTTTCATTTGATCTTACTGCTATTTTGGTTCTATAACCCGCTTCCCTGGCAATGCTTTTTATCTCTACAATTCCTTCGTAGATTTCAGGTACTTCCAGCTCAAACAGTTTTTTTATTAAACCGGTATGCGTCCTGGATACTATTACCTGTGGCCCTTTTGTCGTTTTTCTTACATCAGAAATAAAACATTTTATTCTTTCTCCATGTTTATACCTTTCCCTTGGAACCTGTTCATTGGGCGGAAGCAAGGCCTCCACTTTACCCAGGTCTACCAGAGTAAACCGCGCATCACTTTGCTGGATAATTCCGGTTACCATATCTCCAGCTCTGTCCTTAAATTCCTCATACATAATTTCCCGTTCTGCTTCTTTAATCCTTTGCCTTATTACCTGTTTAGCTGTCTGTGCCGCAATTCTACCAAAATTATCAGGAGTCACTTCTACCTCATTATTCTTGCTTTCGGTTCCTTCAGGCTCGCTCTCATCTTTATCCAGAACCTTAAATACTCTTATTTCACCTGTTTTTAAATTTATATCAACCCGGCAATCATACTCCACCTGATAGTTTTTTTTATAGGCTGACTCAAAGGCTATTTTAAGAGCCTCTACCAGAGTATCCAGTTTTATGCCTTTTTCTTTTTCTAATTCTACTAATGCTGTTATTAATTTTTTATTCAACTCTATCACCTGTATTTAACAGAATTTAAACTAAAAAATAGTGGGCTTCCCCACTATTTTTTTAAAACTATTCACATTAAAATTTATGTAAAATCAGTATATCATAATTTAAAAAAAATACAATCAGCAGCATCTATGCAGAATATGCTATCTTCATAATCTCCATATAAGAAACTCTACATGACTTATAATACTTAATATTATCAGAAAATAAAAAGTGGAAAATTAAAATTATTATATTTAGCAGATCCTCAGCAGATCTTTTAAATTTGTATATCGTTTTTCAACAATATTTCTGTTTACTGCCATTCCTATTGCTTTCTTACTTCCAACTATTACAACAAGCTCTCTAGCCCTGGTAATTGCCGTATAAAGTAAATTTCTCTGCAGTAACATATAGTGTGATGTAAGAAGCGGTATTATAACACATTTAAATTCAGACCCCTGGGACTTATGTATTGATATGGCATATGACAGATTTATTTCATCAAGTTCAAAAAAACTGTAATTAATATTTCTGCCGTCAAAATTTACACTGATTTCTTCCGCTTCCATATCTATGTCATCTATAATTCCTATATCCCCATTATAAATATCCTTTTCGTAATTATTTTTTAATTGGATAATTTTATCATGTAATCTGTATTGTACGGCACCCTTTAGAATTCTTTTATTATTGAGATTTAAAATATTCTGGATCCGTAAATTCAAGTTATTCACCCCTACGGTTCCTTTATTCGTTGGAACCAAAACCTGAATATCATAAAGAGGATCGTAATTAAAACTTCCGGGTATTCTTTTAGTCAGTAAATCTATTATAAGGCTGACTACTTCTTCAGGTTCATTTTTTTCAATAAAGAAAAAGTCATTATTTTCTGGTTTACCTATAAAAGGAAACTGGCCGTCTCTTACTTTATGAGCGTTATATATGATAAGACTTTCACTTTCCTGTCTGTATATTTTTTTTAATTCGATTACAGGGACTTCTCCGGAACTTATCAGATCACTTAAAACATTTCCCGGTCCAACCGAAGGCAATTGATCTATGTCACCCACAAAAATAATCCTGGTTTCCGGTCTCACCGCTAACAGCAAGTTCTTCATTAACCTTATATCAATCATTGAAGCTTCATCGATTATTATGACATCCGAATCAACAGGTTCTTTTTCGTTTTTAAGAAACTTATTTAATTTTGGATTATAATTCAGAAGTCTGTGGATAGTTTTAGCTTCTTTTCCTGTAGTCTCACATAATCTTTTTGATGCTCTTCCTGTCGGCGCACCCAGAAGAACACTTTTATTTCTTTTCTCAAAAATTTTTATGACAAAATTGAGTATTGTACTTTTCCCCGTACCCGGACTTCCGGTTATTACAAGTATTTTTTCGGTTACCGCCTTTTCAATAGCTTTCACCTGTGTGTAGTCAAATGTTATTTTTCCTTCTACCGATAGTTCCTTTATCAAACCGGGCATATTCTCTTTTTTCCCTTTTTCTATTCCTTCTCCGTCTAAACTATTTAAAATTTCAAGGATTTTTTTGCCTACATATTTTTCAGCATTATAGATACTCGCAAGATATACTTTTTTATCACCGTTTCCGGTAATTACTATTTTATCCTCTTTTTCCAGCTCAGCCAAAGCTTCACTTAACCCCTCTATTTCTGCACCAAGAAAACCTTCCGTTAATTCTATAAACTCCTCATATGGATAATAACAGTGCCCTGCATCCTCTGCTTCGCTTAATACATGAATTATCCCTGCCTTTATCCTGAAAATAGAGTCTTTTTCAATACCGGATTTCAATGCTATTTTATCTGCGATTTTAAAACCTATCCCCAATATATCCTCTGCTAACCTGTAGGGGTTCGTCTTTACAACATTTATAGAATTATCGCCATATCTATTATAAATTTTTAATGCATAATTACTGCTTATTTCAAGTGACTGTAAAAAAATCATGATACCTCTTATATCCTTATGTTTTCTCCATGATTCCAGAATAAGTTTTATTTTTTTTCTTCCAATACCCTCTATCTCGTTTAATTTTTTTGGTTCTTCATCCAGTATTTTTAAAGTTTCAAGCTTAAAATGTGTAACTATTCTTTTTGCCATTACAGGTCCGATACCTTTTATAAGACCTGAACCCAGATAATTCTCGATTCCGTTAAGAGTTGCAGGTTCAGCTGTTTGAATGCTTTCAATTTCAAACTGCCGGCCGTAATTTTTATTTAAAACCCATTTCCCGGTCATATCCAGACTTTCACCGCATTGAATTTCAAAAGCATTACCCACAACTGTTATGAGCCTGCTGTCCTCTACTCTTACCTTTCCAACCAGGAACCCGGTCTCGGAATTTTTGAAGACAATCTTTTCTAAAACTCCTTTTATTTTACTACACTGATCTTCCATTTTAAGATTATTTGAGATTATTTTCAGATTTGAATTTTTTTATGAATTCCGGGATTGAATCTGCATCAAGTTCTATTTTATCTTCATTTTTTCTGTATTCTATATCTATCAGCTTCTTATCCAGGAATTTCTTTCCTAAAATAAATTTAACAGGTATTCCTATCAAATCAGAATCCTTAAATTTTATTCCTGCATTTATATCTCTATCATCATAAAGAACTTCAACATCTAATCCTTTTAAAGTTTTATATATTTTGTCACCTGCGCTGGATAGTTGTTTATCTTTTACTGTTGTAACAATAAGGTTAACCGTAAATGGTGCTATAGAGACAGGCCATATTATTCCTTTTCCATCATGCAGCTGCTCTATGGCCGCTGCCATCATTCGCGTAATCCCTATACCGTAGCAACCCATAACTAAAGGTTTTAGTTTTCCGTCTATATCAAGGAATCTTGCATCAAGCTTTTCACTGTATTTGCAGCCCAGCTTAAAGATATGACCGATTTCAATTCCCTTTTCGAATTTAAGCTCTTCTCCGCAATTGATGCACTTATCACCGGGTTCCGGATATGTAAAATTACCCCGGTGTTTCACCGTAAAATCCCGGGGATAATTAACATTTGCAAGATGATAATCCTTTTTATTAGCACCGGTTATAAAATTATTTTCACTTTTTATGGAATTATCCAGATATATCTCTATATCATCGTTAAGTCCAACAGGTCCGAGATACCCTATTGCAAGATTTCTTCCTTCTATAGAATTTTCAAAAAAAATTAAACTCTTTTTTAAATACACAGCAGCTTTTTTTATATTTAATTCCCTATCTCCTCTAACAAGGAAAGCATATATTTTATTATTTTTATCCTTTAGCAGGATTGTTTTTGCAATCTTTCCAGCCTTTACTTTTAAAAATTTTGACAGGCTGTCTATATCAGTAATTCCAGGGGTATGAATCTCTTTTACAGCCCCCTCGCTACAGGATTTCTTGCTATCTTTGTTTTCTTCACAGGCTCCAGGAACAGATTCTGACATCTCGTAATTTGCAGAGTAGCCGCATCCAGGGCAAAAAACCATTCTTTCCTCACCGTTATCGGCAAACACAATAAATTCATGTGATAATTTTCCGCCAATCAATCCTGTGTCTGCAGTTACTACCCTGTATTTAAGTCCAATTCTTTCCAGTATCCTGCAGTATGCATCATGCATCCCCTGGTAAATAATTTCCATATCATCACTGTCTCTGCTAAAACTATAGCTATCCTTCATGATAAATTCACGGGCTCTCAGCAATCCATATCTGGGTCTTATTTCGTCTCTAAATTTAATCTGTATTTGATATAAGTTTACCGGCAGATCTTTATATGATTTTATATCTAGATATGCAAGATAAGTAATTATTTCTTCATGTGTGGGCCCCAGGCAAAAATCCCTCTTATTTCTATCCTTTAACCTGAATAGCTCCTGGCCATATTCATTCCATCTTCCTGATTTTTCCCATAGAATAGATGGTTGAATCACAGGTAAGAGCAGCTCAACTGCGCCTGCGTTATTCATTTCCTGCCTGACTATATCTTCAATTTTTTTTAATACCTTAAGCCCCAGAGGTAAAAAAGAATAGATACCCGATGCAATTTTCCTTATAAGCCCTGCCCTTATGCATAGCGAGTGACTTGGTATTTCAGCTTCACCTGGTTTTTCTTTTAAAGTTGGAATAAAAAATTTTGAAAATTTCAATCCAGACTCCCCTTTTATTTAAATTATTTAAATTATTTTTTTAAGTTCTTTTTTAAAATTTTGTAATGCAATATCTCTATCTACCCTGCAAATTATTCTACCCTTTAAAAAAATAGCTGCTTTATTTTTGCCAAAAGCTATCCCGAGATCGGCTTCTTTTGCTTCGCCGGGCCCGTTTACAATACAGCCCATCACGGCAATCTTTAAATTTTTCTTAATACCTGCGGTCAATTTTTCAATTTCATATACAATCTGCTGAAAGCCTTCTGAAGTTCTTCCGCAGGTCGGACAGGATATAATATCTATCCCCACTTTCCGTAAATTTAAACTATTAAGGATTATATACCCTGCTCTTACTTCTTCTATTGATTCCCCTGTCAGCGAGACTCTTATGGTATCTCCTATTCCCCTGTGCAATAAAATACCCATTCCCACAGCAGACTTTATACTGCCGGCAAAAACAGGGCCTGCTTCTGTTATGCCTAAGTGCAGCGGATAATCGACTTTATCAGATATAGCTTCATATATATTTATAGTATCCTGAACTGACGATGCTTTTGCCGATATTTTAAAATTATAGAATTGTAAACTTTCTAAAAGTCTAACATATTCTAATGCACTTTCAACCATTGAGGCTGCTATATCTCCTCTGTTTTTTTTCAATACTTTTTTATCTATTGAACCTGAGTTTATTCCTATTCTTACGGCAATTTTTTTTCTTTGGGCTTTATTTATAATCTCCGAAACACTCTCATAACTCCCAATATTACCGGGGTTTATTCTAATACCGTCTACTCCTGTATCCATACATTCAAGAGCCAGCCTGTAATCAAACTGGATATCGGCAATCACCGGTATTTTAGAAATTCTTTCATTAATAAGATTTTTAAGAAAATATATGGATTGCCGGTCAGGTACAGCTATCCTTATAAGTTCACATCCGCCGTTTATTAATTCTTTTATTTCACTCATTATGCTGTTTAAGTTTTCCAGCCTGGACTTGGTCATAGATTGGACAATAATAGGATTATTGCCGCCTATTTTTATTTTTCCCACTCTTATTACCCTTGTTTTTTTTCTTTTTATCATCATTAAAAAATTATTATATATTCATAATATCAAGAGGTTTTATTATATCTAGAACAAAAGCTATAATCATTAAAGAAATCAAGATAAACAATCCGATAGAATTAGCGACTTCAAGGACTTTTTTGGGAACAGGCTTTCTTCTTATAGATTCAATTATAATAAATACAATATTCCCGCCGTCCAGTGGAAGTATTGGAATTAAGTTTCCATAGCCCAATAAAAGTGAAACCAGAGCAGTAAAAAAAATAAAATTCTGTATCCCCATTGAGGCAGTCTGCTGCATTATGCTTACTATTCCCACTGGTGAGACCGGCCTTGCTTCACTTAGCGGTATTTTACCTGAAAATAACATTCCAAATAATCTTACATATGTAACACTTATATCCCATATGATTTTAAAACTTTCCTTTATGATTACAATAAATCCTAATTTTTCTTCTATATAGCTCGGACCTATTCCCAGATACCCCTGCCCATCTTTATTATCCAGCCTCACTTTTAATTTTATTTCGCTATCTCCGCGTATAACGGTATAAATTACTTCTTTGCCAGGGAATTTTTTTGTCATGGCAGAAAAATCGTCCCAGCTCTCGATAGGCTGGTCTTCCAGTGCAATTACGTTATCACCAATTTTAAACCCGCCTGTTTTGGCAGGTGCGCCCGGTTCAATATAATCAATTGTTGTTGTGGGAGCCATTACTCCCATACTTAAATAAATTATTATCAGCAGAACTGCAAAAATTATATTAAACCCGATGCCTCCGATTACGACCAGGAGTTTCTTATAAAAAGGTTTATTATAAAAGGCTTTATCCCTCAATTGTGGAGGTATTGATTCATTCCTATCCATACCCAATATCTTATTATAACCTCCCAGCGGTATGGCGCTTATACCATAAGAAGTGCCTCCCCTGTCTCTAAATTTAATAAGTTTTGGACCAAGCCCTATAAAAAATTCTTCAACATGTATTCCGCCCAATTTTGCCATTGAAAAGTGCCCTAATTCATGAACAAATACTATCAGGGAGAGCCCGGCTATCGCCAGAATATACTGGAGAATAGTAATTACAATTTGCATTAAGAAATCACACCCTGCCAAATCTTCTTTTTCTTTGCTGATAACAATATATAGCCCTGAGGAAGCTCCTCTCATCAAAATCAGGCCACAGTGTTTTTATGAAATAAAATTCACTATATGCAATTTGCCATAGCAGGAAATTACTTACTCTGTACTCGCCGCTTGTTCTGATTAAAAAATCCGGGTCAGGGCAGTCTCCTGTATACAAAAAGTCTGAAAAATTCTTCTCATTTATTTTTTCAATGTCTATATTTTTTTTGAGAACTTCTTTGTATATTCTTTTTGCCGCATTTATAATTTCCTGCCGCGAGCCGTAGTTAAATGCAATATTAAAAAAAAGTTTATTGTTATTCAGCGTCTTTCTTTCCGCATTCTCAAAAGCTTCTAATATGTCAACGGGTATTTCTTCCCTATTTCCAATTAATTTTACCCTTACACCATTTTTATCCATTGAGTCCAATTCTTCTTTTAATGATTCCAAAAACAAATTTAGAAGAAAATTTATTTCGTCTTCCGGCCTCTGCCAGTTTTCGCTTGAGAACGAATATACAGTTAAAAACTTTATTCCTAATTCCAGGCAAGCGCTAATTACACTTTTTAAGGCTTCAACGCCTGCTTTATGACCAACAGAACGGGGCAACTTTCTTTTTACGGCCCATCTGCCGTTTCCATCCATAATTATGGCTACATGTTGCGGAATATTATTTTTTTTTAGTTCATTAATGGTCGGAATTTTTATAGAAGAAAAAAAAGAAGAAATTAAATTCAAAGTACTTCTACCTACACTTCCATAATCTCTTTTTCTTTCTGCGACAGAGCAGCATTAATCTTTTCTATGAATTCATCGGTAATTTCCTGAATTTTCTTTTGATAATCTGCCAGGTCATCTTTGGTTATTTTACTTTCACTTTCTAATTTTTTAAACTCATCATTTATTTCTCTTCTAATATTTCTTACGGCTATCCTGCCGTCCTCTGCAATTTTTTTGATCAGTTTTACCAGCTCAATTCTTCTTTCTTCGTTTAAAGAAGGTATATTAAGCCTTATTAATTTTCCATCATTTGTCGGATTAATACCCAGATCAGATTTAGATATTTGAGTTTCAATCTCCCTTAGATATTTAGGTTCGTAGGGTGTAATCAATACAACTCTAGGTTCGGGTATGCTTATATTGGAGACATATTTAAGAAGAGTTTTTGTTCCATAATAATCTATGTAGATATTATCAAGTATTGTTACGGATGCTCTTCCTGTCCTTATAGTATTAAACTCATGCTGGGTTTTCTCCAGTGACTGATTCATTTTTTTCTTTGTTTCAACAATTAGCATTTCTTTCATTTTTTACTCCTTTGTTACCATGGTACCAATCTTTTTACCCATTATAACACCTTTTATGTTGCCCGGTTTTGTAATATCAAAAACCACAACAGGTAAATTATTTTCCATACATAAAGAAGTAGCTGTGGAATCCAATACTCTGAGATTCTTTTTTAATACATCAAGAAAATTTAATTTATCAAATTTTTTTGCATCTTTGAATTTCAGAGGATCTTTGTCATATATGCCGTCTACTTTTGTTGCTTTAAATATTATCTCAGCTTCTATCTCCAGTGCCCTTAATGCAGCTGCAGTGTCAGTAGTAAAATAGGGATTGCCGGTGCCCCCCGCGAATATTACCACTCTTTTCTTTTCAAGATGTCTTACTGCTCTTCTCCTGATAATAGGTTCGGCAATTTCCTGCATGGATATTGCTGTCTGTACCCTGGTAATTACTCCTATTTTCTCTAATGCGTTCTGGAGCCCCAGAGCATTCATGATAGTGGCCAGCATTCCGATATAATCAGCAGTAGTTCTATCAATCCCATTCACACTGGCAGAAACACCGCGCCAGAAATTTCCTCCTCCTATTACTACTGCAGCTTCCACACCCAGTTCTACTACTTCCTTAATCTGGCTTGATATATTATTTATAACTTTTGGATCTATTCCATACTTCAGATTACCCAGTAATGCTTCTCCACTGATTTTAAGTAGAACTCTTTTATATTTTAGCTCTCCCATATACTTTATTTATTTACTTCAATCAGAGAAAAATTTCCAAGAACATCTACTTCTCTTCACCCAGGACATATCTTGCAAATCTTCTGATTACTATGTTTTCGCCAATTTTAGCTATAGTATGTTTTACCAGATCTCCCACCGTTATATCATTATCCCTAATAAACGGCTGTTCCAGCAGGCAGTTTTCTTCAAAATATTTTTTAATTTTCCCTTCGGCAATCCTATCAAGAATATTTTCAGGTTTCCCTTCATTTAAAGCTTGTTTTTTATAAAATTTCCTCTCCTCCTCCAGCAGCTCCTGAGGTACATCTTCTCTTGAAACATATACAGGTGCAGCAGCAGCAATATGAAGAGCGATATCATGAACCAGTTTTTTAAACATTTCATTTCTGGCTACAAAATCAGTCTCACAATTAACTTCCACCAGAACTCCAACCCTTGAACCAGGGTGTATATAACCTTCAACCAGACCTTCTTTTGCTGTTCTAAAGGCTTTCCTGGAAGCTTCGGCCAGTCCTTTCTCTTTCAATATTTCCTCCGCTCTCTTTATGTCCCCGTTACTTTCAATCAGAGCTTTTTTGCAATCCATCATTCCGGCGTTACTTTTTTCCCGCAATTCTTTAACCAGATCAGCTTTAATTTTCATTTATTTCTTATACCTCCTCAATAATCCTAAACCCATACATCATCTTCGGGCGATTCTTCTAATTCATCTTCTGTCTTTATTTCCTCTAACTCTTTTGCTTCTTTCTCTTCCGGGCTCTCTTCTATTTTAACTTTCTTTTCCTTTCCCTTTTTAACTGCTTCACCTATTATGCCGGTTATTAAACTGCAGGAACGGATTGCATCATCATTACCCGGGATAACAAAATCAATAAGATCAGGGTCGCAATTTGTATCCGTTATTGCCACTATTGGTATCCCTAACTTCCTTGCTTCTTTTACAGCAATAATTTCTTTGCTGGGATCAATAATATAAAGAGCATCAGGCAGCTTCTTCATATTTCTAATACCTCCAATATTGGAAAGAAGCTTTTCATACTCTTTCTTTATTCCCAGAACTTCTTTTTTTGGTAATTTCTCAAAAATACCCGATTTTTCCATATTTTCTATTTCATCAATTCTTTTTGTCCTTTTACTTATAGTTTCAAAATTGGTAAGGGTTCCTCCCAGCCACCTGTTTTTAACATACGGCATCTCACATTCAATAGCACAGGATTCTATAATATCCTGAATCTGCTTTTTTGTACCAACGAATAATACTGATCCGCCCTCGCTTACTATATTCTTGATATATTCATATGCCTCTGCCAATAATCTTTGTGTTTCCTGCAAATCAATAATATATATACCGTTTTTATCCGTATATATATATTTTTTCATTTTTGGATTCCACTTTTTGGTCTGATGACCAAAATGAACTCCTACTTCCAGGAGTTGCTTCATAGTTACGACACTCAAAATTATACCCCCTTATTTTTATGGTTTTTCCTCCACCACTTTATCAGTTTATTTCTTCACCATATTACCGTAAGTGGTGTGTGTGATTTCAACGTTCAAGTCTAGCATAATACATATATTTCATCAAATAATCAATAAATAATTGTCTTTTTATAAAAGTAAAATGCTATCTTATTCCGTGCTATTCTTCTGCTCTGGGATGATATTTTTTATAATCTTTTTTTAATTTCTTAATGTTCAAATGCGAGTATATTTGCGTTGTGGATATATTTTCATGACCCAGAAGTTCCTGAATCTCCCTTATCCCTGCTCCCTCCTGAAGCAAATGTGTAGCAAAACTATGTCTTATGCTGTGCGGGGTAATATTCTTATCTATAACTGCCTTTTTTACATATTTTTTGACTATGGATCTCATGCTGCGTGATGACAGCCTTCTTCCGTATTTATTTAAAAAAAATTGTTTACCAGTTATATTGCTATCCTTTTTAAAATGAATCAGTCTGCTCCTGGCTTCAATATAGTTTTCTATCCAGAAAACCGCAGATCTGTTTAAATAAACAAATCTTTGCTTTCTGCCTTTACCGGTTACCATTACTTCATTATTCTTAAGGTCAAAATCACCTGTCTCCAAACTCTCTACTTCACTTATCCGGGCTCCTGTGGAATATAACAATTCAATTATGGCCCTGTCTCTGATCTCAAGGTCGCTTAAAGGTTTAAAATCCTCCAGCAATTTTTTGATTTCACTTATGGACATAAAAGTATAAAGTCCCTGTTGTTTTCTGGGAACATTTATAAATTGTGTTAGCTGAAAGCCAATATGGTTGTTTCTTTCGAGAAATTTAAAGAAGTTGACGAGAGAAGAATATTTTCTGATAATAGTACTGTTTGAATAATTATAATTATCAAGATATTTTAAAAAATCCCTGAAAGTATCTAGATTTAAACTGCCGTTTTCAGTAATATTTTTACCTTTTAAATAATTTAAAAATTGTAAGTTATCTTTCTTGTAGGAATTTATGGAGTTTAGGGACAAATTCTTTTCGTATTTCAAATACTTTATATATAACTTGAGACAATCAAATAAATTCATACTTATAAATAATCACTTTCGATATCCTTCATTTTTCTTTTTATAACATTCCGCATTTCCTTTATTTCTGCTATCCGGGGCAACCAATTAATTTTATCAATCCCGGATAGATCAAAATCATGAATTTTTGCTTCTTTTAAAACGTTTTTAAGTTCATTTATCATATCAATAATCATGTATCTTATTTTATCGGACCTGTAGTCAACCTTTAGTTTTTCCCTTGGCAGATCCTCGAGTATATCATCGAATTCACTACTGACATTTTCCACGATTAAACCGGCTTTCCCTGCGTTCAGTTTCTTTTTTGCATCTATGGCGCCCAGAATCCTTTTTAAATCTTTCTTAAGAATATTATCATACTTAAATAAAGCTAAACCCAGAGGGTTCCTGGGGCTTTCTATTTTCCTTCTCCTAAATAATGACATACTCAATACTCCACAATCTTTTTAAAATATATTTATTATTTTAATATAAAATCTAAAATAATCTACTATATTTATTAAAACTTTCTTCTTTTATTAACCGGTTTATTTCCAGAAACGCCAGTATTCTTAATACATTCTTGACCTCCATTCCTGAATATTTGACTATATCTTCTATACTCTTTGATTTATATCCGATATATTCATATATTCTAAGCTCATTACCATTTAATTTTATACCGGGATTTTTATTTTCTTTTTTACTAGTAACATTATTTTTTTTATCCGGCTTAAAAATTTTCCCGGTATACCGGGAAAATTCATCAAGTACATCATCAATATTTTCCACCAATTTTGCTCCTTCCTTAATTAACCTGTGACATCCCCTGTTTGTAGGGCTAAAAATATTCCCGGGAACTGCAAGCACCTCTCTGTTTTGCTTTAATGCCATATCACAGGTTATTATCGCTCCGCTTTTCTCTCCTGCTTCCACAACAACGACACCTCTGCAGAGTCCGCTTATTATTCTGTTTCTTACTGGAAAATTTGATTTTAACGGTGGAGTTCCCGGAATAAATTCAGTTATTATACTGCCGTTTTCAGGAATATTTTCATATAAAAATTTATTTTCCGGCGGGTATATAACATCAATTCCACAGCCAAGTACTCCGATACTTCCACCTTTTCCTTCAAGTGCAGCTTTATGCGCATAACTGTCAATGCCCGCTGCAAGACCGCTAACTACAATTATCCCCATTTCCGATAAGCTTTTACTTATATAGATAGCAGCTTCCCTTCCGTAAGCGGTACATCTCCTGCTGCCTACAACGGCTATACTGAATCCTAAATTTTTTATTTTATTACCCTTGAAAAACAATAAAGGAGGGGGGAGATATATCTGCTTTAAAATATCCGGATAATTATCATCACCGATATTAAGCAGCTCTATTTTATTTTTTAAAACAAAATCAATTATTTTCTTATAAGAACCATTATTATACCCGCTAAAGTTACCATTTACTCCATTGGTCCTGTATTCCAGCTCTAAATTTTTATGTTTTAAAAAATAATCAATTGTTTTATTTATATTACTATTATTTTTTCTAAATACATCTATAAATCCCGCTGGCTTAACTTTTCTTTCAGCCAGAATACATAATATTTTCTCGCTGTTGCCATTATTTTTCATATGATTGTTTATATAGATTTTTTACATGCAGATACTGTCATCTGAACTATAATTAAAACTTTCTCTGTAATTAACGGCCTCAATTACATGATGTTCCTTTATAGAATCACTGCTTTCCAGGTCAGCTATTGTCCTGGATACTTTTAATATGCTTACCATGCCTCTTGCCGTTAAATTATATTTTTTTGAAACTGTATATATTAAATCCCTTATTTTTTTATCATCTTTCAACCATTTATTAACACTATTAATCCCGATTTCAGAATTATAACTTATTTTCCGGCCTTTATACCGGTAATTTTGTATATCAATACATTTAATAATTCTATTTTTAATCTTATCGGAGCACTCGCCGTATTCTGTATTTATAAAACTGCTTTCAGGCAATCTATCAATTGTAACTCTCATGTCTATTCTATCCATAATAGGGCCGGACATTTTTTTCCAGAACTTTTTTACTTCCCTTAAACTGCAGATGCACTTTTTGCCATCATTTCCAAAATATCCGCAATAACAGGGATTAGTGGCTACTATCAGCATAAAATTACAGGGAAAACTATATGAAAAATGATTTCGTGTAATAACTACTTCCCTGTTTTCCAGAGGCTGTCTTAAATCTTCTATGAAATTTTTTGGGAACTGTGAAAATTCATCCAGAAACAGTATCCCCATGTGCGCCAGACTGATTTCACCCGGTCCGGGGCTGATTCCTCCTCCAATAAGCCCTATTCTGCTAATAGTATGGTGGGGATTCCTGAATGGCCTCTTCCATACCAGGTTATTAACATTTTTTTTATATAAACTATAAATTTTTGTAACATCTATGCATTCCTGCAGATTTAAATCAGGCATTATGGTAACTGCTCTTTTTGCAAGCATTGTTTTACCGCTGCCTGGCGGACCTATAAACATTATATTGTGCCTGCCGCCTACTGCTATTTCCAGTGCCCTTTTCGCCTTAAGTTGGCCTTTTACATCTTTAAAATCAAAATTGTAATAAAAATGTTTATCCCTGGTGCCGCTGTCTTTATATATAAACTTCTCTATCTTTTCTTTACCCGAGAGCGCATCTCTAGCTTCTAAAAGATCTTTACAGGCAACTATTTTTACACCTGAAATAAAGGAAACCTGATTAGCTATCCTGTAAGGAACAAAAAAAAAGGTCTTACCCGCTTTCCGTGCTTCTTCCGCCATTGAAACCAGGCCACTGACTGGATTCATGCTCCCATCCAGCGACAGTTCGCCGACAAAACAGGACTCCTTCCATATTTCGCTCACAATCTGATCCCCGGCAGCAAGAATCGAAAGAGCTATTGGTAAATCGTAAAAGGAGCCGTCCTTTTTTATATCCGCTGGTGAAAGATTTACAATTATTTTTTTTACAGGAAAATCAAATCCGCTGTTAATGACTGCAGACCTTACCCTCTGTCTTGATTCGTTTACGGCTTTGCCCGGCAGCCCTACGATTATAAATTCAGGAAGACCTCTTGATAGGTGTACCTCTACGGATACCTTTACTGCATCAATACCCTCTAATGTGAAGCTGTCTAATTTAAATACCATAGTAATATGATATGTGCTATTATGCTAAAAGTCAAATACATAATATGGAAGCATATAAAATGCAGTTTACCCGTAAAGAAGAAATATAAAACTTATTAAGAGGCCAATTCGCAAGAGGGATTAATTTATAAATACAGCTCATGAGAGAAACTATATTAATAATTATTTTGTGAATAATTTGAATTTAAATATCTAAAAATATTTTTTCAAGACCCGGATGTGACCCTGGTCTTTTAAAAAGTAATCAATCGAATTTGAACCCTTTTTTTGTCACAATTTTAATACAGGCGTCTACAACTCTCGGGTCGTATAGCTTACCTCTGTTTTTTTTAATTTCATCAACTGCTATATCTATACCGAGAGCAGGGCGGTAAGGTCTGTCGGAGGACATAGCTTCCACTACATCAGCAACCGTTAATATTTTTGCTTCAAACATAATGTCTTTTTCTTTTAAACCCTTCGGATATCCCGAACCATCCAGTTTCTCATGATGTTCAAGTATGATTTCCGCAACAGGCATTGAAAATTTTATTTCCTTAACCATTTCATAACCAACATCGGGATGAGTTTTAATTAAATCAAACTCAATATTTGTTAATCTCCCGGGCTTGGTTAAAATCGAAACAGGTATATTTATCTTGCCTATATCGTGAATATCTGATGCTGTTTTTATACAATTAATTAATTCGCTGCCTAACCCAAGTTCCCTTGAAATAGCCACTGCCAGCCTGGATACTCTTTTCTGGTGACCGGAAGTATAAGGATCTCTTTTTTCAACAATACTTCCCAGTGCATTTATGGTTCCCTGAAGAGCTTCCCGCAGTTCATTGTAGCTTTCTTTTAAATCATTCTCCATCAATTTACGGTTAGTTATATCAAACCAGTTTATGATTACGTATTTTAACTTTCCCTCGCTGAACACTAATTTATCATATGTCTCAATCCAAAATTCTTCTCCCACACTGTTAGCAAGAAGAAGTTCTCTTCCAGTACAGCCTTTTTTCATATCATTTTTAAACCATATATTATTTTTGGCAATTAATCTCTCCGGCCACCACGGGTATGGAGGTTTTTTGCCCAGGAGCTTATTTGATTTTAATCCAACTATACTTTCCAGCGCAGGATTTACATATTTTATAGAATAATCCTTATTTATAACAATTATCGGATTCGGAGAATTTTCCATTAAACTGGTACTAAACTCTTCACTTTCTTTTAATGAGTCCTCTGCCTGTTTCTGCCTGGTTAAATCATCATAAACTGTTACTATTTCACCCGAAGGCAGCTTATAGACATAATTACGCCTCCAACCTGTGATTCTGTTATCTTTATACAAAGATATAGGATACTTTTCAGGTTCGCCTGTTCTGTAGACTCTTTTAAAAACATCGTAAAGACCGAAATCTTTAATTCCGGGAAAAACTTCTAAAACGCTCTTTCCTATAACGGAATCTTTTTTAATTTTGTCAATTGTTTCGGCAGCTTTATTAAAATCCTTTACAATAAAATCATTTCCGTTTTTTAAGACCTCATATACTACTACACCGCTGCTCATATTATCAAATAGCTCTTTAAATCTGCTTCCGCTTTCTTTAATCTCCTTAAAAGCTTCCCTGTACGATGTTATATCTTTGTAGCATTCAACAATTCCTATTATTTCCCCTTTTTGATTCCTGATAGGATTTGCGCTTAAAATGCAGGTAATTTTTTCACCATTTTTATTCTCTTTTTCCATTTCAATTGTAATATATTCTTGCCCATTCAGGATTCTTCTGATTACGCAATCGCTGGTATTGCATTCAGGTCCTCCAAAAACTTCAAAACACTTCTTTCCCATTATTTCTTTGCTGTCAAAGCCGAATAAATCAACAAGTACTTTATTAGCTTTAAGGATAGTATAATCTCTGTCCACAATGGTTATCCCGTCAACCGAGGCTTCAAAAACCTGTTTTAGCTCTTCATATGCATCTTCTAATTCTTCTTCTATTTTCTTTCTTCTTATTGCAATAACCAATTGCTCGAAAATTATACCGATTCTTGCAAGATTGCAGCCATCAAAAGCCCCCCTGCAGGACATATCTATCAGCCCTATGGCATCCTCGCCTGAAATAAGGGGAGCAATCAAAATAGATTTTATATTTAGAATATTATAAATCTGCGGAATAAGCTTTTTGGCTAAATTTCTTAAAATTTTTTGTTTTTCTGGGAGCGTTTCGGCAAATCCGGCAATTATTTTTTTTATTTCAGCGGCATCATCTATAATTACCGCTTTTCTTTCCTTGAGTACCCTGTAATAATAACTGCCTTCCCTTAACGGAAGTCTTACTTTGGGTATTTTAGTTTTAATTAAACTTTCGATTTTTCTTTTCTGCGCTGAAGGGATACAGGGCCCATACATTTCAAGATATTTTCCGTCATCGCTAAGTAAATATGTGGTCAGGCCCGAACCCAGACATAATTCTTTAGTTTTTATATTTATAAGTTCAATTACTTTTTCAAGGCTTTCACCGCGATTTATGGCAACATTTACCGAATTTATAAGTTCCAGATCTTCAAGTCTCTGCAACAATTTATCTTTACTTAATTTTTTTTCTTCGTATGAATCTTCCGCTGGCTTCATTACCTCTTCCGCCAATAATTATTAAATAATTATTTTAACTAATATTTAAATTATTTTATTAACATTTAAATTATAATTTATTAGACTTATAATAACAACTTAAACTTTAATAATTTAATAAAATTACTATATTATATTTTAGTATTTTTTTATGTAAAATAAAATATACTGCCTCAGCTCATTTAGAAAGCATTTATTATATGTTCAATTTTTATATCTTTATTGATCTTTAAAAAATCAGATGTGATTATTTCTGAGAGTGTATTATTTTTTTTAAATACTTCCTTAATCAGATTGATATTTAAGGTTACTGAAATAACACTAAAATTTGGATTGGAAGACAGAAGCTTATTTTGTAATATATAAAAACTTGCTATTTTCCTTATTCTTTTAATCTTTGATTTATTTACTGCCTCAAGAGGATCCCCATATTCAAGACCGGTTCTTGTTTTAACTTCTACAAAAATTAAGTCAGCATTTTTCCCGGCTATCACATCTATCTCACCGTACTTATTTCTATAATTCCTTTCGAGTATGATGCATCCCTTATCTTCCAGGTATTTTTGCGCAATAAATTCCCCAACTTTGCCTGTGAAATTTTTATTAAATATATTAACTTAAAACACCTCTAAACGATACTCTATGAATTGCTGTAGGACCGTATTTCTGGAGTGACATTAAGTGTTTCCTCGTACCATAACCTTTATTATGCTCAAATCCATATTCCGGGTAATATCTTGAAAGCTTGAGCATTATCTGATCTCTTATTACTTTTGCTACTATGGACGCAGCTGCAATTGAAACAATAAGACGGTCGCCGTTAACGATCCTTAAATATCTGGCACCTAAATCTGTGCTGATAAAATCCGCTAATATGATATCAGGTTTTATTTTTAAACTATTAACCGCTTTTCTAAATGCAATCTCGTTTGCTTTTGTTATTGATAAGCAGTCAATTCTTTCAGGAGGTATCTTTACTACAGACCAGCACAAACAATTCCTTATTACTTTTTTAAATATTGATTTTCTTTTACTTTCAGTCAGTCTTTTAGAATCGTCTATATCTTCTATCATCAACTTCCTTTTATCAAGGATGACCGCAGCTGCTACAAGAGGACCTGCAAGCGAGCCCCTGCCCGATTCATCCACGCCGGCTATTTTTTCATAACCTTCAATATGCAGGTCATTTTCATATCTGCAAAGATCCAAAAGCCTTTTTGTTTCCCTGAGTTCCATTCTCTTTAAAATTACCATCTGGATGGCGGCCAGTAAATTA
>CAYRJH010000001.1:38031-67793 GCA_964424685.1 uncultured Actinomycetota bacterium
AATGCTACAATGTCTCCTCTCTCAATATTCCCCAATTTATATGCAAGCTTATTAACTATTACTTTATCACCGACCTTCAAATTTGGTTCCATTGAAGGAGTAGGGACAATGAAAGGTTCAAGTATAAAGACTCTGATTAAAACAGCAGATATTACTGCAACGACTACAATGAGGATATAAATTAAAAACTCTCTAAAAATCCCTTTAGTTCTTTTGTTATCATCTTCTTTGTTTTCAATAGGCATTAATATAAAAAATATGCATTCATTTATTTAAATTTAACTTTTGATTTTTTCCCGATTTTACTTCTAAGATAATATAATTTGGCTCTTCTTACCAGCCCTTCTCCAACTCTTTCGATAGATTGTATTACGGGTGAATTTATAGGAAAAGTTCTTTCAACTCCAACATTATTAAAAGAAATTTTTCTTACAGTAAAAGTTTTATTTATTCCTGAACCTTTAATTCTTGTTACTACTCCTTCAAGAACCTGGATCCTATCTTTATTTTCTTCACTGATTTTAATTTTAACTTTTACTTTATCACCCGGTTTGAATTGAGGAATATCCGTTCTTATATATTTACTTTCTATTTTATCTAATTTATTCATTTTATTCTCCAGCCTGTTATTCTTACACTAATAAAAACCAAACAAATATAATTAATTTAACTGTCTTTGTCAAATAAATCCGGCCTTTTTATCCATGTAATTTTTTCTGATTTTTCTTTTCTCCATTTTTGGATACGCTTGTGATTTCCACTTAATAGGATATCAGGAACTGCCATCCCTTTAAAAACAGGCGGTCTTGTATACTGTGGATAATCAAGAAGATTTTTTTCAAAGGATTCAATTTTTAAAGATTCTTCTTTCCCTACAACCCCGGGCAGCAATCTTACGACTCCGTCTATTATAACCATTGCCGGAATCTCTCCCCCGGTAAGGACATAGTCGCCTATTGAAATTTCAAAATCTACCAGTAAATCTATAACTCTTTGATCTACACCTTCATATCTCCCGCAGATAAGTATCATATTTTCAAGTTTCGACAAATATTTTAACTTACTCTGCCCCAGCTTTTCACCAACCGGAGAAAGAAGTATGACTTTTTGTCTTTCTTTTTTTTTAATCTTATTCTTTTTTTTAATAAAGGCAACAGCATTATCTATTGGCTCCGGCATCAGTACCATACCGGGACCTCCGCCGTAAGGTCTATCATCGACTCTGTCCTGCTTCATACCGGAAAAATCTCTTAAGTTATATATATTAAGCTGGCAGATATTTTTTTTAAAAGCTTCTTTTATAACCCCAAAATCAACAATGTTGTCAAATATTCCGGGGAAAATAGTAATAACATCTATAATCAGCATTTTTAAAATAATAAAATATAAAAGAAAATAATAGTTTTAAGAATTTTAAATATACTCGGGAATTTTCTTTAATATCACCTTCCTGCATTTTAAATCTATATTTTCAATATAGTCGCCAGTAGCCGGAATATATAAAATATTATTTTTAATATTACCGCTGATGTAGTGTTTGCTTTCTATTTCCACCACTAAATTATCATTGGCGACAAGTTTTTCTACATCTTTTACCTTTCCGATAAAAATGCACTCTTTCGTATAAACACTGCAGTCGATTAAATCATCCGACCAGTACTGGTTTTCTTTAAGTAAAGGACTGTTTCTTATATCCCGGTAAACATTTATACCTTTGAAGCTTTCGGCATTGTTTTTATTATCAATACCCTTAAATTTAATTATCAGGAAGCCTGCAGCTTTTTTTGTCTTTAGCCGTTTTATATTTTCAACTTCTGCTTTCCGGGTACACTTCTCATCAAAAAAGAGTATATTCCCCCTTTTAATAGTATTGGGATAATCTGTAAGCAGAGTAACAATCACTTCTCCTTTTACTCCATGCGGCTTACCGATTATCCCAATTAATCTTGCATCCACGTCTATTTCTGACATTTACCGGTGCTTATTTATAATAAGTCTATCTATATTTATATATTAAATTATCAATCCATAATTTTTACAATCGATGATTTTCCCCTTTTAGCAGATGCAGCTCTCATAATTACCCTGAGGGCGTTTGCGGTTCTTCCCTTTTTACCTATTACTTTTCCCAGATCATCTTCTGCTACTTTTAGCTTGAAAATCACTGTTTTTTCATCTTCCTCCTCTTCTGTAATTTCTACATTATCCGGGCTGTCAACCAGCTCTTTAACCATGTACTCTAGTAGTTCCTTCACTGTTTACCTCCAGTTTAATTTGTATTGGCTACTTCTTTAATTCAATCTTATTAAAAAGTTTCTGAACTGTATTTGTAGGTTTTGCACCCTTCTTAATCCAATCAAGAGCTTTATCTCTGTCAACTTCTATTCTGGACGGATCACTTTTAGGATCATAGATACCTATTTTTTCAATGAACTTCCCGTCTCTGGGTGATCTGATATCTGCAACTACAATTCTATAAAAGGGTTGTTTTTTCGACCCCATTCTTGTCAGTCTTATCTTTACACTCAATCCATAACCTCCAAAAATTAATATAAATAGCTTTATGTTTTCATAATTATATATTTTTCTATAAAACTTGCAAAATATTTTTTTATTTAAAGATTACTAAAAAGGTAAATTAAATTTACCATTTGCATCTGAAAATTGCTTTAACATCTGCCTGGTTTTATCAAATTGCTTCAGCAGTTTATTTATTTCCGATACTGAGCTGCCGCTTCCTTTTGCTATTCTTTTTCTCCTTGAGCCATTTATAATATGCGGTTTCCTTCTTTCCTCTATGGTCATAGAGTTAATTATAGCCTCTATTCGTATAATATAAGAATCATCTAAATTTATTTTTTTAAAAACTTTATTTTTATTTGTAAAAGGAAGCATCGAAAATATTTTATCCATTGACCCTATTTTTTTAATACTTTTTAACTGACTGATGAAATCTTCAAAATTTAATTCATTTCTATAAATTTTTTCTTCAATTATCTTTGCTTCCTTTTCGCTTACAATCTTTTCCGCTTTTTCGACCAGTGTCACTACATCTCCCATACCTAATATTCTTGAGGCTATTCTTTCGGGATAGAATATATCAAAATCATCGATCTTTTCTCCGTTAGATATAAACTTCACAGGTTTTTTGACCACGTAATAAACAGATAGTGCAGCGCCTCCTCTTGTATCACTGTCCAATTTGGTCAGGATTATTCCATCACACTCAACTTTTTGATTAAAACCGTATGCAATATTTACAGCTTCCTGACCCGTCATTGCATCCAGAACCAGGTATATTTGATGAGGATTAATTCTTTTTCTTATATTTACAATCTCATTCATCATAACATCATCAACCTGTAATCTCCCTGCTGTGTCAATTATGATTACATCGCTCCCGGTTTTTTTAAATAACTCTATGCCTTTTAACGATAACGATACCGGATCTAAATTACCCTGGTAAAAAACATCCACATTGATATTCTTTGCCATATCCTCAAGCTGCAGCACTGCTGCGGGTCTGTATATATCAGCCGCTACAATTGATACTTTTTTGTTAAATCTTACTTTTATGAAATTAGCCAGTTTTATAACAGATGAAGTTTTCCCGGTTCCCTGAAGTCCCACCATCATTATAATTGTGGGACCTCCCGAAGAAAAGCTTATACCACCGCTTCCGGAACCAAGCATTTTTATAATCTCTTCATTCACTATTTTTACTACCTGCTGATAAGGAGTTATGCTTTCCAGCACTTTTTCTCCAGTGGCCTTTTCTTTAACATTTTCCAGAAATTCTTTAACTACTTTAAAATTTACATCAGCTTCCAGCAGGGCGAGTTTAATCTCCCTCAAAGCATTATCCATATCGCCGGGACTTAATTTACCTTTGTTCCTTATTTTATAGAATAAATCCTCGAATTTTGTTGTCAGTGTTTCAAACATCTAAAACTTTCTTATTATTTTAAATTATGATCATGAAAATAATGAATCGGTAAATTTTACCGGGTCAAAATAACTTATATTATCCAGTTTTTCACCATCTGTAACCAGCTTTATTGGTATATTTAAATCATTTTTTATGGTAATTACTATTCCCCCTCTTGAAGTACTATCAGTTTTAGTAAGAATTATCCCGGTTAGACTGAGTGAATTATTAAATATTTCTGCCTGGTTTTTTGCATTCTGACCGGTTGTTGAGTCTACAACAAGTAGAATTTCATCAACATTCCGATTAATTCTTCCTGTTATCACTTTTTTTACTTTTATTAATTCTTCCATGAGATTATGTGAGGTCTGCATTCTTCCGGCAGTATCAATTATAACCAGGTCGATCTCCCTTGCTTTTGCCTTTTCCATGCTGTCATATACTACTGCTCCGGGGTCAGAGAATTTTTGATGATAGACTATATCCAATTTTAATTTTTCTGCATAATGCTGTATTTGTTCCACTGCAGCCGCCCTGTATGTATCTGCAGCAGATATTAATACCTTTTTCCCATTTTTCTTAAACATACTGGCTAATTTTGCAACAGAAGTGGTTTTACCTGTACCGTTCACTCCAACTATTAAAAAAACTGTGGGAGGCATTGCCGATATATTTAAATTGAAGTTTTTACCATTCCCCAGAATTTTTATAATCTCGCCCTTAATTAAAGATTTTATTCTTTCCGGGTTGTCTATATTTTCACTATAAGCGATTTTTTTTACTTCGTCTAATATTTTGGCAGTTGTGCTAATGCTGATATCGCTCGCCACCATCTGCTCTTCAATCTCATCCCAGAATAATCTGCGGTCGTTTTTAAATTTATTCCAGATAAAATTTAGATTTTTAATTAACTTCTGCATTCATTTTTCCTATTTTTTCAGAAATTATCTTTGAAACTCCCTCAGGCTGCATTGTTACTCCATAAATCGTATCAGCAATTTCCATTGTTCTTTTCTGGTGAGTAATCAATATTATTTGCTGTTTTTCAGAAAAATTTTTTATTAAGGTTAGAAACCGGTCTATATTTACGTCGTCCAGGGCAGCATCTACTTCATCAAAAACATAAAAGGGTGATGAATTTATCGAGTAAATTGAGAAAAGAAATGCCATTGAAACCAGGGACTTCTCTCCTCCCGATAGTAATGAAAGACTAACGAATTTATTGTTCCCAATATCTGCATTTAAATCTACGCCTATTTCATCATAGCCGCCACCGTTACTCTTTTCAAGCTGCATTTCACCTTCACCAAGAGGAAATAAAATTTTAAAATAACTTCTGAAGCACTTTTTAATCTCATCAAATTTATTATAAAAATAATCCGCAATCCTATTATTTATATCTTTAATTAATTCTTCCAGACTTTTCTTACTTCCAATAAGATCGCTTTTCTGATCAGCCAAAAAATCAAATCTTTTTTTTATTTTTTGATATTCAATAGCTGCATTTGGATTTACATTTCCGTAATTTTTTATTTCATTTTTTAACCTTTTTACTTTGACTTCTGATTGCCTGATATTGCTGCTGGGTTCATAGCTTTTCAAGACATACTCAATTGATTCGTTATAATTGTCTACAATATTTTCTGTAATAACTTCTACTTTTTCTTTTATCTGTTCTTTCTTGATATCTCCCTTGTATAAATCACTTTCCAGTTTCATTTTGTATTGATTTAGTTTGCCTATCTCATTTTCCAGATTTTCTATTTTTTTCTGGTTTTCTAAGACTAAACTGTTTTTCTTCTCAAATTCCCGGTAAAGCTTCCTTTTTATGTTTTCCGAAACCGACAAATACTTTTCAAGCATCGAACATATTTTTTTAGCTCTTTCCAGATTAATAATACATATTTTTTCTAAATTCTTAATCTTATCCATCTTTCCTTCAAGATCACTGATATTTTTTTTATCCTCTGATTCCTCTTCTAGCGATTTAGCATCTCCGGGCTGTTTCCTTTTTCCAATCATCGTGGATAATTTCTTTACCTTATCTATAATTAAATTAATTTCTCCTTCAATATATTTTGCAGTTCTAATATCTCCCACTTTTTCCTTTGTATTATCCAGAAACTTTAATAAATTGTTTACAATTTCCTCCAGCTTGCCCGAAGCTTTCTTAAGCAAAGAAACCGTATAATCGTCTTCAAAATTTTTGTCTTCCGCTAATTTCTTTGATTCATCTTTTTTCCCAATATAACGGTTGAGGTCCATATTAAACATGTTTTTTAATGTTTTAAAGACATTCTGCTTGCTTCTGGTTAAAGTTATAATATTTGCAAGGTTATTTCTTTCAATGTTAAAACGATTGATTTTTTCCCTCCAGGACTCGTAATTAAATTTTTCTTCACCGGTAAGTTTTAATAATTCATTTTTTTCATTTTCCATATAAGGAATTTTACTTTCTACTTTTTCAGATTCATTCTTATTTTTTTCATAAGAATCATTCTCACTTTCCCATTCTCTATTTAAATAATTAAGATGTGCGATAAAAAGAGAGATTTCTTCGTTTTTTAATAAATTATATATTTCTGAATATTTCTGAGCTCTCTTTGCTTCAATTTCAAGAGGATCCATCGTCCTTTTTATTTCATCCATTAAATCATCTATTCTCTCAATGTCATTTTTTACTTTTTCAAGCTTCGCTAGAGATTTATCTCTTCTGTTTTTATGTTTTGATATTCCCAGCACTTCTTCTATTACTGCTTTTCTTTCAATGGGTTTAAGCAATGCGATCTCGTTAATCTGCCCCTGATTTATTATTATATGAAGACCTTTCCCGATTCCGCTGTCTGCCGTAAGCTCCTGAATATCCAGTAATCTGCATGGCGACGAATTTATAAAATACTCACTCGCTCCTTTTGAATAAACTCTGCGTGTAAATTTAACATCTCTGAATTCAGTATCAAATAATTTATTTGAATTATCAAATAAAAGAGATACCTCTGCAATTCCCATTTCTTCATTTTTACTTCTGAAAATTACATCTGCCATTGAGTTGCCCCTTAGTGTTTTAGGGCTCTGTTCACCTAAAACCCAGGATATTGCATCAGCTATATTACTTTTACCGCTACCGTTCGGTCCGACAATTACACTGATCCCCGGTTCAAAAAATAGCTGGCTTTTATCTTTAAAAGATTTAAAACCTCGGAGTGTTATATTCTTTAAGTACAAATTTAACTTCCCTTAATAAAAATAAATATTTATAAATTTATATTATATAGTTTCTTTAAAGTATTTCTCGCAGCATCCTGCTCGGAATTTTTTTTACTTTTACCTTTGCCTTTTCCGACTACTTTATTATCAATCATTGCTGCAGAGTAAAATGATTTATTATGGTCGGGACCTTCAGATTTAATTAATTCATATTTTATCATCTTGCAGTAATCTGTATGCACGGCTTCCTGAAGATAGGTTTTGTAATCCATGATTTCAGGAGTTTTAATATACTCATTAATTCTTTCCCTGTACATTCCAAGAACCCAATTAAAAGCGAAATCAATTCCTTTATCAACATAAACAGCGCCAATTAAAGCTTCCGTACTATCAGCCAAAATAGATATTTTCTTTCTGCCCTTGCATGACTCTTCATTTTCACTTAAAAGTATTTGTTGATCTATCTTAATATCTTTCGCTATATCAAATAATGTTTTCCTGCTAATTAAAACAGACCTTATTTTTGCCATTTTCCCTTCAGGAAGATCGCCGTAATTCTTGTATAAGTAAGACGTGATTATTAAAGAAAGTACACTGTCTCCCAGAAACTCCAGCTGCTCATTACCTCTTGATCTGATATTTTTTTCATGAGCATAAGACCTGTGGGTTAAACTTTGTATGTAAATTTTTAAATCTACTGCATTAATTCCAAGACTCTGCAGCCATCCACTTACCCTTTTTTTAAGAACTTCCCGGTCATCGTTCATCAAAGGACCTTCGCCACCTTATATACCGAAAATTTAATTCAATAATCTACAGAACTACTATTTAGAATAAGTATCAATATAATCAAGAGCATCTTTTACTGTAACAATTTTTTCAGCGTCTTCATCACTTATTTCTACTCCAAATTTATCCTCAAGCGCCATAATCAATTCTACTAAATCAAGTGAGTCTGCACCAAGGTCATCTACAAATTTACTCTCGGATTTGATATCTTCCTCTTTAACACCCAGTACATTAACCAATACTTCTTTAAGCTTGTCAAAATTTTCCATACTTACTCCTTTACCATTTTCTTACTTTTATTATTACTCAATTTATATTTTTAACTTCTTTACTGATCTTTGTAATTAGATTTGTATTTAAACTATCTATTGCTGCTCTTACCGCGTTTTTAATTGCTTTTGATTTTGAGCTTCCATGTGAAATTATTACCAGTCCGTTAAGCCCCAGAAGCTGCGCTCCTCCATATTCTTCATAATCAAATTTTTTCTTCATTTTTATAAGTGAACTTTTAATACCCAGAGCTGAAAGTTTTGCCACCATACTTGAAGTTAAAATTCGTTTAATTTCTCCAAAAAGAAAACCTGCCATACCCTCAATTAGCTTTAATATTACATTCCCCACAAAACCACTGCAAACTGCTACATCTGTTATACCATCAAATAGTTCCCTTCCTTCTACATTTCCAATGAAATTAATATTTGAGCAGTCTTTAAGCAGCCCGTAACTTTCAATTGCCAGTTTGTTTCCTTTCTTTTCTTCTTTTCCTATATTAACCAGAGCCACCTTTGGATTTTTTACCCCTATAATATTTTCAGAATAAATTTTTCCCATCACAGCAAATTGTTTTAAATATAAAGGTTTGCAGTCAGCGTTGGCACCGGCATCTATCAATACAAATTTTTTGTCACTCAGAGGAATGACTACGGCAATAGCAGGTCTTGCTATGTTCTCTATCCTCTTCATATTAAAAAGAGAACACGCCATTATCGCACCTGTACTTCCGGCAGAAATAAATGCATTGCCGGTTTCACCGGATGCTAATTGTGAACCAATATAAATTGAGGAATTTCTTTTTTTCCTTAAAACTTCTGATGGAGGTTCATCCATGCTTACTTCCTGGGGTGCTGAAACAATCTTTATACCATCAAGATTAACATGGTTTAATTCTGCTGCTTTCTTTATCTTGCCTATATTGCCCACCAGTTTAATTTTTGCCCCAAAAGCTTCTTTTGCTTCTATGGAGCCTTTTATGATCTCCCCGGGGGCGAAATCTCCTCCCATTGCGTCTATAATGATTGAGCGGTAGTTCGAATTGAGTTGTACCATAACTATTTCTAAACTTAATTACTTTTTGATATTTCCAGTAATCTATCTACATTTATATATTCCCTGATTACTTCGATTATTTTATCAATCTTTTTAATTTCATGAAATCTTACATGACCAATAATTTCACCAACTCTTTCCACCGCGGTTAAAGTATCGTAATTGACCAGAATCATAGGTACGCCCAGTTCCTCTGCTCTCCCAAGAACTACAGTGCTTGGTTGAAAATTCCCTGTAAGTATCAAACATTTAGTAGGTGTCTCCAGCGCAGCAAGCTGGACATCAGCCCTGTCTCCACCTGTTATGACTGCTTTATCGGCTTTTCTCCGGAAAAACTTTAATGCCTGTTCCTGGCCCATTGCTCCAACCATAAATGTTTCTACTAGTTCATCAACTTTATTTTGGGCACATATTATCTGTCCTCCAAGCATTTCAGACATTTCTTTTACACTTACGGAAGATAGGATTTTATCGGAAGTTAAATATCCAAGGACCTCAATACCATTTCTGGTTAAAAATGGCACCACAAGTTTCTCAAGATAATCTATCTGGCTTCTCGGAACCCAATTCACAATTACTCCTGATAAATTGTTCTTTAAAAATTCTTTTGAGTAGAGAATTTGATCTACGATTTCAGTACTGTATTTAATAACTAAAATAGCTTTTGCTCGCAATTTCTCGCAAATTTTATTTGCAGATATCCCTAAAAAGTAGCCGTCCTCAATACTTTTAGCTCCTTCCAGAATCACAATATCCTTATCTTTCTTGATTCTGTTATAAGCTTTATCAATTAAATCAATAAACCCCCTGGAAAAATCCTGGCCCTTTAAGCCTTCTCTATTGTGTTGTTGGGTCAGTACAATAGGACATACATCTTCAAGCTCTTCCTTTGCGTCCAGAATATTTAAAATATACTGGGCATCTTCATCAGTTGTAACCGCTCCTACCTTTATTGGTAGCGTTCCTACCGGTTTCATGTACCCTACTTTTAACCCTTTTTCAGCAAATAATTTTCCTACACCCACGCACATTGAACTTTTACCTGAAAAGGGTTGGTTAGAAATAAAAAATAACGGAACCATTTTAACCTCCTATTCTTATTCTTGCGTCTCCCGCTATAGAACCTTCCCCCTGTTTCTTTACAAACAGCGGGTTTATATCCATTTCAATTATTTCCGGAAAATCCGTAACCAGCTGAGAAACTCTGAGTATAGTTTCAACTATGCTGCCAATATCCGAAGGATTTTCACCCCTTGTACCTTCCAATAATTTAATAGCCCTGATTTCTTTTATCATTTCATATGCAGTTTGTCTGCTTATAGGGGCAATCCTAAAAGAAACATCTTTAAGTACCTCTACATATATCCCTCCCAGTCCAAACATAATCATGGGACCGAATTGAAGATCCTCGCTTACTCCTATTATCGTTTCTTTTTTATCCATAATAAATTCCTGTATCAGAATACCACTGATATTTGCATCAGGCATATACCTTTTTACATGAAAAAGAATTTCGTCATAATCTTCTTCCAGCTCTTTTTCATCTTTTATTCCAATCCTCACACCTCCCACATCTGTCTTGTGTAAAATGTTTGGAGAAACAATTTTGAGAACCAGCGGATACCCGATTCTTTCAGCAATCTTCTTTGCTTCATTTATATCACTGGCAAGTTCTGCTTCAGGTATTCTTATATCATATGCTTCCAGAATTCCTCTTGCCTCTATTTCTCCCAGTTCCAATCTATCTTCAGATTTGCATTTATTAAATATTTTCCTGACCTTTTCTCTGTCAACGTCAAAATTTTCAATAGGAAAACTCTTCTGCAATTTCCAAACCGCATGTTCTATCATAGTTTTCAGTGTATCTATTGCCTCCTCTGGAATATCAAAATTTGGAATATTTTTTTCAGCTAAAAAATCCACTGCTTTTTCGATTTCAGTGCCTCCCAAAAAACTTGTAAGTACTGGTATTTTTCTTTTATGCTTCTCCATGATTTCTTCTATCGCCCTTGCTGTTTCTAATGACTGCGTCATAGCCTGTGGGGTAAGTATCACAACTACAGCATCGACATTACTATCTTCTACCAGCACTTCCAGGGTTTTTTTATATCTATCTGCCAGTGCATCTCCTAATATATCTATTGGATTATAAAAACATGCTGCTCCCGGTAAAAATCCTTTTAACTTTTCTATAGTTTCTATCCCCAGAGTTGCAAGTGTTATATTATTTTTTTCACAGGCATCCGTGGCCATAATACCGGGACCACCTGCATTTGTTATTATTGCAACTTTTTTACCTTTAGGCAATGGCTGGTATGAAAAAGACGTTGCGTAATTTATAAAATCTTTTATTGTGTTTGCCCTTATTATGCCTGCCTGTTTAAAAGCAGCTTCGTAAGCTCTGGCCGAACCGGCAAGGGTGCCTGTATGAGAAGATACTGCCCGGGCTCCGGCATCTGTATTACCTGATTTTAAAACTATTATTGGCTTTTTCTTAGAAATCCTTGAAGATATCTTAATAAATTCCCTGCCGCATTTTACGCCTTCAAGATATGCGGTAATAACTTCAGTATTATCATCATTTTCCCATTTATCAAATAAATCATTTTCAGAAATGTCTGCTTTATTACCCAGTGAGACAAATTTTGAAATTCCAATATTGCAGGCATCTGCTTTATCCAGAATAGCAGTACCCAGCGCTCCTGATTGAGATAAAAATCCTATATTGCCTCTTGGAGGCATACTTGTTGAAAATGAAGCATTCAGAGGGCATGTCGTATCTATTACTCCAAGACAGTTGGGTCCCAGTATCCTGATTCCATACTTTTTTGCCTTCTCTATAAGCTGGCTTTCTCTTTTTGCACCCTCTACTCCGGTTTCTTTGAAGCCTGCAGATATAATAATGGACCACTTCGTATTCTTTTTTGAACATTCATCTAAAATCTGGCACACATACTGTGCAGGTATGGCTATGATTGCAAGATCAACATCGGTCGGGATATCTAAAAGCGAATGATAACATTTTAGACCGTGTATTTTATCTGCTTTAGGATTTACCGGATATACTTTTCCTTTAAATCCTGATTTTATTATATTTTCCAGTATTACACGGCCAACTTTTTTTTCTTCTCTGGCGGCTCCAATTACTGCTACAGAATCAGGACAAAAAAAATTTCCTATGCTCAAATTGTAAACCTCCGTTTTTTGCCATGATCAATTTCTATTTATCTGTTTCCTTCTTTTCCTTCTTTTTGTCTACTTCCTTCTTTTCCTTCTTTTTATCCTTCTTCTCAAATATAATTATTTCATTTTCAGAATAATACCCGCAATTTCCACAAACTCTGTGCGATATCTTTTTGCTATGGCATCTTGGACATTCGGTAATATTTAAAATCTTTAGCCGATCATGAGTTCTCCGTTTATCTCTTTTTGACTTTGAAGTCTTCCTTTTTGGAACCGCCACTTCTATTTCCTCCTGATAATCATTTTGTTACAAACTTGTTATAAACAAATACAAATATATAAATATAACATAAAATAATAATTATTCAATAAATATCATTTACTTTATTATTACTCCCCCTGCCCGATAGTACTCCTAAACTGTTCTCTTCCTTTCTCAATAGCGGTAAGTAATTTGTGTAATACTGCTTCCAGGTTTGCCAGCTTTTCGTCAGCATAATCCTCAGCCTCAAGTCTTATGGTTCTTGCCCTTGCTTCTACTGCTGCCATTAATTCCTCGGATTTTCTGGTAGCATTTTTAAGTATTTCAGTTTCGCTTACAAGGATCTCTGCTTTCTCTTTTGATTCACTTATTATTTTTTCAGAGTATCTTTTAGCTTCTTCTATCATATTTTCTCTCTCTTTTACAATCCATCTGGACTGTTTAAATTCTTCCGGCAGTATATTCCTCAGTTCATCTAATAAATCATATATCGCGGCTTCATTTACAATTACGTTAGACGAAAAAGGAATCCTTTTGCTTTTATCCAGAAATCCCTCAATATTGTCAACAATCTCAAATGCATCCATGCTCTTCTCCATATCTCTTTTTATTTAAAATTATTTCTATTAAAACTGTCAATTATATCTTTTTCTATTTCTTCCGGGACCAGACCCGTTATGCAACCTTTAAACATAGCTACTTCCTTTACTGCACTGGAACTAAGATATGCAAATTTCGGATTAGTCACTATAAACATAGTTTCAACTTCCGGATTTAATTTTTTATTTATTTGTGCCATCTGGAATTCATATTCAAAATCCGATATAGCCCTTAAACCTTTAATTATAACTCCGGCTTCCATTTTTTTGGCCAGCTCTACCAGTAATCCGTCAAATGTAATAACCTCTATATTTTTTAAATCAGCCAGTGACTTTTTTGCAAAATCTACCCTTTTATTAATTGAGTAAAGAGGTTTTTTCCTGGGACTTTTTGATATGGCCACTAAAACTCTTAAGAATATTTTAGAACACCTCCTGATTATATCCCTGTGTCCTTCAGTAAGAGGATCGTAAGTTCCCGGGCATAATGCTATTTTTTCCATATTTTAAATCCAATCTTCCAACTTTAATATAAGGGAGAAAGGTAAATTACTTCTTTATCCCCGAAGTGTGATTTTTTAATAACTCTTAATTTTTTTATCTCTTCTGCAATATTCCTTTTAAAAAAATACTCATATATTATAAGGGTATCTTTTTTGCTGATTCCTTTTTCCGGTATAATATTAAATATTTTCTTCATTATATCACTTTCAATTTTAAAAGGCGGATCGAGAAATATTATATCCCACTCCAAACCTTCGTAAAAACCAAGAAAATTTAAAATATCACTTTTAATTATTTTATACTTTTTACTATTAATTTCTAAGCTTTTGATATTATATTCTATCAGACTGATAGACTCAAAGCTTTCATCCACAAAATATGCAAGATTACAGCCCCTGCTTAAAGATTCTATTCCGAGTGCTCCGGTTCCTGCAAATAGATCGAGTACATTTGCTCTTTCTATCCTGCTGCCGATAACATTGAAAATACTTTCTTTAACACTGCCCAGAGTAGGCCTAATTTTGTAATCGGGGGGAGATTTTAACTTTCTACCTTTAAATTTGCCTGAAATAATCCTAATGATTCATCACCATCTATTTGAATTATTCTATTGAAAATATGTAAGGATATAAAGGTTGTCCACCTTTATGCATTTCTACGTCTACTTTAGGAAAGAATTTTTTAATCTTTTTCTTAATATTATCAATATCTTCCTGCCTGGCATCTTTACCTGTATAAAAAGTAATAACTTCTTCCGTTGAAGTTATAATATCCCTTACCAGGTCAACAGTAGCGTCTACTGCATTATCTGATACTACCCTTACCCTGCCATTGGATAAGCCAATATACTCGCCTTTTTTTATTTTACCGACCATAAGGTTTGCGTCTCTTACAGCCTGCGTTATCTCTCCGTCTTTAGTCTTTTCGGCTACTTTTTCCATATTCTGAGCATTCTCTTCCATTTCTATATCGGGGTTGTAATTTAGTATTGCAGATATTCCCGCAGGTATGCTCCGGGTTGGTATTACGTAAATATTTTTATTCTTTATTATTTTTTTTGCCTGGTTTGCAGTCAATATAATATTTTTATTATTTGGGAATATAATAACATCAGAAACTTCCAAACTGTTTATAGCCTTCACTATATCATATGTTGATGGATTCATACTCTGTCCGCCGCTTACAATAGCATCGGTGCCTATACTTTTGAATATCCCTTCAAGTCCGTCACCATTAGCTATCGCCAGAAGGGCCCTTGATATCCCCGGTTTTTCTTCTACAGGTTCTTCTTCGCCTGCCGCTTCTTTCCTCTGATCTTCCATATTATTAATCTGGATATCGTGCAGAGTACCTTCTCTTAATGCTGTTCTTAAAACTTTACCTGGATTGTTTGTATGGACATGTATTTTAACCAGACTTTCATTTCCGACTACCATTGCACTGTCACCAAAACTCTCAATTCTCTCTCTCAATCTTTCTATTCTTATGTTTTTGCCTTTTACCATAAGCTCTGTACAATAAGTATATTTAATCTCATAGGTACGTTTTACTTCTTTTAAACTTTCTTTTTCACCCGGCATATTGTCTTTATATCCACCATCACCGCTGCTGCCGTTTCCACTTTGTTTTTTTGTACTTCTGTTATTACTGTTATCCCCCGTTGATTTAGAAGATACTTTTTGAGACTTATTAGCTTTCTTTTCCAGCTCTCTTCCATTCATACTTTCAATCCCTGCCAGGGCTTTTTTGGTTCCAACCAATATTTCAAGAATGCCCTGTGCCCCGGCGTCTACTACATCTGCTTTTTTTAAAACCGGAAGAAGGAAAGTTGTCCGTTCAACAGATTTTTCAGTTTCGGAAATAACCTTATCAAGAAAATCTATCATTTTTATTTTATATGTATTATCGGTTAAATTTTCAACAAAATCGCAGATATCCTTTATTGTAGTAAGCATGGTCCCTTCAGTGGGATTCTGGACAGAGCTGTAGGCTAAATCTCTTGATGATCTTAATGCCTCTTTAATTACATCCAGATTCAAACTGTCACTTTTTATTATTATATCGAAGAAACCTTTAAGTATCTGTGATAATATTACGCCCGAATTACCCCTGGCTCCCATTAAGGCGCCGAATTCAGCTTTTTCAAGTACATTTTTTACAGAAAAATTTCCGGACTTTGTAAGCTCTTCTTTAATTGATTTTAAAGTCAGAAGCATATTGGTACCTGTATCTCCGTCAGGTACCGGGAATACATTTAAGTCGTTGATTTTCTCTTCTTTTTCCTTAAAATTTTCTATTATGGTGTCAATTACTTTGTTTAAATCCTGTTCATTTATTTTATTAATCATAATATTAATCACCTTATGCCTGGACTATCAAGTATTCTGGTATATTATATCAAAATTAATTTTATTTCTATCCTGATAAAAAATTCTTCTCCTGATTACTTTTTTTCTACATTCTTTAAGACTTTAATAATTTAAAATTGTTTCCATTAATAGATTATATCTGCTTTTTAAATTGCCCTTTTATTTACCTTGAAAATTAAGTAATAAAATGCTAATATTCCTTCCTGGCTTATTTACAGTTATTATTTTTATTTTTTATATATAATCTCTGGGGTTAAAAATATAAAAGAATATAATTTTTTAAATATATAGTAGAAAATACAGGAGAAAAAATGTCCAGAATATGTGAAATCTGCGGGAAAAAAACAACTTTTGGAAATAATGTAAGCCACTCGCACAAAAAAACCAGGAGGACCTTTAAACCCAATGTCCATAAGACAAAGGTTGAATATAATGGTCAGATTAAGACTATAAAAATCTGCACCGGCTGTCTGACATCGGGTAAGGTTAAAAAAATAGTTTAAATTCAGCCGGTCTCCTCTGCTAAAGTTCCATTTCCAGATAGGATTCTTTTATTTTATATCCCATTTTTCTATACAAACCGTGACCAAACTGGGAAGCATGAAGCCCGATTCTTCTTACTCCCATACTTCTCGCACACTGGTGTAAGTGTTCCATAATCTTCTTCGCAATGCCTCTGCCGCGATGTCCGGTATCTACATAGATATTTAAAATATAGGCCGATAAATTTGTCTTATGCTTTGGATTCGGTGGTCTCTCTTCAATCAGTATTGTTCCACATCCTACAGCAGTTTCACCTATAAATGCAATAATGCTGTAATGATTCTTTTTATTTATATTATCAAGATAATAACGGGTGCACTCATTGATAAATTTAGTTTTTCTTCCGGCAAGGTTACCGTCCTTATATATTTCATCAAACATTTTAAAACGATATTCAGCTAATATAGCAGCATCTTCCTTTTGCGCTTTTTTAAATAATGGCTCACTCATAATTTTTAAATAGACTAATTTTCTTTTAGTTAACCTGATTATAATTTATTTTATGTTTTTTTTATAAGACTGCAGACAAAGCCTCCTTCACTTCCAAAATAATAGGGCATTATTTCCAGACAGGTTTCTTCCTTGCTGTCCCGGCAGGTATTATCCTTTTTTGATTTTAAAATTGGCATTAACCTATTAAAAATGGCTGGTTTTTGCGCAGTGTATTTTCCATTAAATTCTTTTAATAATTTATCTATTACCTGCTGATTTTCCAGGGGTGATAAAGTACAGGTATAGTAGACAAGCTTACCGCCGGTCTTAAGATATCTGCCACAATTTACAATCATTCTATAAGACAGTTCCGAAAGACGGATAATATCATTCATTGTTTTACTGTATTTCACATCCGGGTCCTTAGAAATGGTTCCAAATGCACTGCATGGAGCATCAATTAAAATACTGTCAAAATATCCGGCGCAATCAACTGATTTTATTTTCTTTTTATAATTTCTATTAAAGATGGCGCTTTTGCTTCTTTCCAGAAAATCCTTTTTAGCTGCATCTGCTTCTACAACCTCTACATTCTTTATATTTAACCTTCCCAGATTATCCTGCAGCAACCCAATCCTCTTTCTGCTGATATCTACCGATACTACTTCACCTTTATCTCCTACAAGCTCTGCAATATAAGTAGTTTTACCTCCGGGTGCTGCGCATACATCAAGTATTTTTTCGCCTTTGCTGGGCTCTAAGAAGTATTTTACCGCTATCCGGGAAGAGATATCCTGGATTGATATTAAACCTTTATTATATGCATTTGTTTTAGCAATATCCTGGACGCTTGAAACTTCTATAGCATCTTCTAATATATTTTCCTGAAATATTTTAAAATTATCATTTTCTACTTTAATGTAATCTGGCGTAAACTTCCTACTTTTTTTGGAGCTTGAATTACAAAGTTCACTATCAGCTGTTTCTATACCCAACTCCCCAAGTAAATCTTCCCTGGCAATTTTATTTCTATTAAATCTCAAATAAGTATGCGGATTTTCATTAAGTGATTGGCAGATTAAAATACACTTTTCTTTTCCATACCAGGTGGTCCAGTATTTTACCAGCCAGCGTGGATAAGAATAACTTATACTGATTCTGTCGGCTTCATCTTCAATCAACCTTTTAATTTCTCCTTCTATAAATAAGCCGGTGTCCGGGGTTGAACTTACTCTACGCAGTATGGCATTTACAAATTTTGAAGAAGATATGGAAACATTTTTTTTAGCTAATTCAACGCTTTCATTAACTGTTGAATAATCTGGAACTTTATCCATATACATTAATTGGAAAATTCCCATTCGAAGGATACTAAGTACTTTAAAATCTATATCTTTTATATTCTTATCGGAAAATAAAGAAAGTATAAAGTCAATTTTTAAATAATATCTTACAGTGCCCTTAACTATGTTAAAAATAAAACGCCTGTTCAGTGCGGAAAGTTTATAATCCTTAAAGTAATAGTTTAATGTAACTTTTAAAGATTTTCTTTCTTTAAAATATTTGACCAATATAAGAAAAGCAATTTTGCGGGGGCTGGCCTTATCTCTTTTTTTACTCAAAATTATCACCGGTTCCGGGTCTGTATCCATTAATGAAATCTACCGCTGGCATTACTTTTTTACCCTGGGGCTGTAGTATTTCAATCCTTATTATTTCATTTTTATTACACTTGACCAGAATACCTGCGTCCTTACCGGCTTTTATTATAATACCATTCCTTCTACCCTTATAAGCTTTTAAGTCCGGCAAATATGTATTTATTGCAGGACCTTCCAAAACTCGCGCTTTTAATATTTTTATCCTTAAACCTTTCAACAGACAATAGGCGCCCGGATTTGAACTGAAAGCCCTGATTCTATTGACTATTTCTTCAGCACTGTTGTTCCAGTCAATCCGTAAATCTTCTTTTTTTATTTTACAGCTGTAAGATACATTTTTTTTATCCTGGGGATAAGGTTTTATGCCGTCGCTTTCAATTAAATCCAGCACTTTAATTAGAATCGAACTTCCGAAAATTATTGATTTTTTTTCAAGACTGTCACGGTTATCATCTTCCTCAATTTTGAATTTTACCTGAGCATAAATATCGCCGGCATCGACTTCGGGTATTACCTCTATTATACTTACGCCACCTGCTTTATCACCACTCAAAAGTGTGCTGATTATAGGAGCAGGACCTCTATGCTGTGGCAGCAGCGAAGGATGGGCATTCAGCCATTTTGCCGATGTTAATCCAAATATTTTTTTGGGGAATATCTTTCCAAAAGAAACTATTACTGCAGCATCAATATTTAATCTTTTAAACTTATCAAAAAATATACTATCAAATTTATCAATCTGGATAAAATTAATTCCAAGCCCACTGGCTTTACTTTTCATTATATTGGGAATGATTTTTCTTCCTCTTCCTGCCGGTTTATCGGCAACAGTCACCACCAGCTTTATACTGTGCCGTGATTTATGCAGCTCTTCTAAAAAAGAAGCTGAAATCTCTGAAGATCCAAAAAAAATAATTTTCAATATAAATCCCTTCCGGTTTAAATATTCAGTCTTATTTCATTGATTTTAGACAGGAGTTCTCTTTTCGACTCACGGTCAAGACGGTCGATATACAGTATCCCATTCAGGTGATCAATCTCATGCTGAAAAATCCTGGCCAGTAGATCTTCTGCTACCAGTTTAATATTCTTACCTTTTAAGTCCTGTGCTCTTACTTCAATTCTTTTAAATCTTTTTACATAGAAATCCTTTATTGAGTAGATACTCAAGCATCCTTCATTGGATTCTATCTGTTTTTTCCCCAGAATTTTTATTTCGGGATTAATAAATACCTTCGTTTCATCACCAAAATTTACAATAATTACTCTTCTGGTTATTCCTATCTGGGGTGCCGCCAGGCCTACCCCTCCCTTTTCATTTAAAGTACCGAGCATATCATTAACCAGGTCTATAATCTTATCATCTATTTTTTCTATATCCTTACTTTTTTCTCTTAAAACCGGGTCACCGATTTTCCGGATTTCCCTGACTGCCATTATAAACCTCCTCTAAATTTATAAAATCCACACAGGATCTACATCGACTATTATCCTATTTTCGTTAAATTTTTTAAATCCCTTTAGTATTCCTGAAAGTTCCCTGCTGATAGAATCGACATCTTTAGTTTTTATTATTATATGCCATCTGTAAAATAAATTTATTTTATGGAAAGGTGCAGGAGCCGGTCCCAGTATGCTGATTACTCCTTCAGCTCTCACGGATAAAAGTTTAAAAAGACTTTTTATATCATTTTCTACCTTAATTTCATTTTTCCCGGAAATTATAATATTTATTAAATTAGAAAATGGAGGATAGCTAAGCTCTTTTCTGCTTTCAAGTTCTTCACGGTAAAATGACTCATAATCATTTTTTAGTATATTCTTTATTACGCTGCTTTCCGGATTATAAGTCTGGATTATTACTTTTCCCTCTTTCTTCCTTCTCCCTGTTCTCCCGGAAACCTGGGTAATAAGCTGATAAATTCTTTCATTCATGTGATAATCAGGAAGTCCCAGCATGCTATCACAATTGATAACGCCCACCAGGGTAACATCTTCAATATCCAGCCCTTTGGCTATCATCTGCGTACCTATAAGAATGGCCCCGCCGGGGGAGATGAATTTTTGCAGTATCTCCTGATGCGATTTTTTCTTTGAAGTAATATCCGAATCCATTCTGAGCACTGGTACATCTTTAAATCTCGCTTCCATTTTAGACTGCACTCTCTGAACGCCTGTACCATATAAAAAGATATTATCCGCTCCGCATGACGGGCATTTTCCTGTGTAATCCTGCTCTCTGCCGCAGTGATGGCACATTAACTTTTTAGTGTCACTGTGATAATTATAAGAGAGATCGCATGCGGGACATTTTGGCACATTACCGCATTTATTACATATTATAAAATTACTATAACCTCTTCTGTTCAGGAAAATAATCACTTTGTTGTTCTTCTCAATTTCATTTTTTATTGCTCTAAACAATTTGTTCGTGATAGTTATATCTTCCTTCCTGTGATCTATATTTTTTAAATCAATTATCTCCATCTCCACAGGACTGCTGCTTTGAGCCTTAATGGGGATTTTAAGAAGAGTAAAATCCTTTTCTTTTTCTGCTTTAAATCTTGTAACTATGCCAGGAGTGGCACTGCCGAAAACAACAGGGATACTTAGTATTTCTCCCATCTTTATTGATACTTCCCGTGTATTATATCTTACTCCTGTTCCTTCTTTATAAGATGTGTCGTGCTCTTCGTCCAGTATTATTATACCCGGATTATTAAGGGGGGTAAAAATCGAAGACCTGGTACCTATTACTATATCAAATCTATTATCCCATATATCCAGCCATCTTTCATACCTTTCCGCCTCACTCATATTGGAATGATATACGCAGACTCTGGACCCAAATTCAGATTCAAACCGGGAGAATAATTGCGGTATCAACGAAATCTCGGGAGTTAGTACAAAAGCCTTTTTATTTTCTTTTAAAACCTTCCTGCATAAAGCTATATAAATATCGGTTTTACCGCTTCCTGCCACACCCTCAATCAAAAACTTATGAAAAATCTTTTTGCTTAAAACATCTTCTATGTCTGATAGAACGGCTTCCTGATAGGGGTTAAAAATTATCTTTTTTTTAAGTGTATTTTCATCTCCGGGATAATCGTATCTAAAATCCCTTTTTTCTCTTTTTTTTATAATGGAAATAATGTTTTTTTCCAGAAGACCCCTGAGGCTTGAATAGCAGGATTCTGTATCTAGTATTAATTTTTCTTTTAAAACTTCTCCTTGAAGAAAAAGGTAATCTACTATTTTTTTCTGTTTATAATTCTTTTTCCAGTTAATTCCGCCCATTAAACCGCAGTACTTTTCCCTATTTAAAAATACATATTCTTTGAACTTTAATTTAATACCGGCACCTTTAGAAGATCCTTTATATTTTCCTCCCGGAGGTAGAAAAAATTTTATAACACTCCCCAGCGGCTGGATATAATAATTGCCTATCCAGTCAATGAGCTTTAATTTTGCCGGGTCAAATACAGGCTTGCTGTCAATTACTTTTATAATATCTTTTATTTCATTATCGTCTAATTCCGATTTATCTTTGGTTTTTACGATATAACCGACTTCCATCCTATTTTTAAAAGGGACCCGGACAATTACACCTGTATAAATATCCCGGGATAAATCATGAGGTATGCGGTAGTCGAAAGGATGATCGATGCTAAGGGCTTTTATATCTATGTAAACTTCAGCATATTTTTTATAGGTATCCATTTATAGCAAGTTAATTATTTAAGGCCCAAAAAACTCTTAATTTCATCAACTTTATCCAATTTCTCCCAGGTAAAATCCCTGTCATGTCTTCCAAAATGACCATAGGTTGCTGTTTTTCTGTAAATCGGTCTAAGTAAGTTGAGATGTTTAATAATTGCGGCCGGCCTTAAATCAAATATTTCTTTTACTGCTTCTTGAATCTTTTTAACATCTACTTTTTCAGTATCAAATGTCTCTATCATAATCGATACCGGATGCGCTACTCCTATTGCATAAGCGACCTCTATTTCAAGCCTGTCAGCGGCTCCGCTGGCTACAAGATTTTTTGCCACGTATCTTGCAGCATATGCAGCCGACCTATCAACTTTAGAAGGATCTTTCCCCGAGAAACACCCTCCCCCATGTCTGGCCATTCCGCCGTAGGTATCTATAATTATTTTTCTGCCTGTAACTCCTGTGTCACCCATAGGTCCACCGATTGTAAATTCCCCTGTAGGATTAACAAACAGTTTTAAATCCTTACTCATATATTCTGCCGGGATAATCGGTTTTACTACAAATTCTTTCATATCCGGTTTTATCTGAGAATCTGTATTTATATTCGGAGCATGCTGCGCAGCTATTACAATTGTTTCAACTGAAACCGGTTTATCATTTTCATATTTTACAGTTACCTGTGATTTGCCATCAGGCCTGAGATATGGCAGAATCCCCGCTTTTCTGACTTCAGATAAACGATGGGCTAATTTATGGGCAAGCTGAATAGGAAGAGGCATTAATTCTTCAGTTTCATTACATGCATAACCGAACATCATTCCCTGATCTCCGGCACCCTGTGCATCAAATTCATTTTCATAACCATTCCCGGCTCTTGCTTCATAAGCATTATTTACTCCCTGCGATATGTTGGAAGATTGTTTTCCGATAGAAGTAATGACACCACACGTCTCATAATCAAATCCGTATTTTGCCCTGGTATATCCGATATTTTTAACCACTTCTCTTACAATATCAGGTATCTCCACATAAGTAGACGTGGTTACTTCACCCGCTACAATTACTATTCCGGTTTTGAGTAAAGTTTCAATTGCAGTCCGGCATCCCGGGTCATCTGCTATCATAGCATCAAGAATAGCGTCCGAGATCTGATCAGCCATCTTATCCGGATGACCTTCAGTAACTGATTCTGAAGTAAACAAAAAATCTTTTTTCTTTGTCATCGCTCCTCCCATTAATAATTTACGGCGTAATTAAAATTTCAGTAATTTCATCCCAGATTCCTCTGGCAATAATCCTTTTTTCATTTCTCGCCAGTTTTTTTATAGACCCATCTTTTTTTATTATATCAACTTCATTAAAATCACTGTCCATTCCGATTCCCTCTTTAGATATGTCATTGGCAATAATCATATCTGCATTTTTATCTTTTATTTTTTCCATGATATCTATCGTACTGTAGCCGCTCTCGGCTGCAAAACCTATCAAATACTGTCCTTTCTTTTTTCTTTCAGCCAATATTTTAAGGATATCTTCATTTTCTTTAAATTTTATTTTTGATAATATATCATTTTTTTTCTTCAACTTAAAATCATATTTTTGAACCGGGATTATATCGCTTACTGCAGCTGCCATTATTATAATATCACTGTTAGCGAAATATTTAAGCAGGGATTCTTTCATTTCTCCGGTATTCTCAACATATTCAACTTTTACTCCATACGGCGGAGAAAGATTTTTTGCTGTACTTATAAGTATCACTTCGCTGGCTCCCCTGAAATAAGCCTCCCCGGCAAGAGCATGCCCCATCTTGCCACTGGATTTATTAGAAATATATCTTACGGTATCTATAAATTCTTTTGTTCCTCCGGCGGTAATTATAATTTTTTTACCCTTGAGATCATTACTGTGACTCAGAAGTTCTCCCAATTTTTCAATTATAATCTCTTCATCTTCCAGTCTTCCCAGGCCCTCTTCGCCGCAAGCGAGTTTGCCGCTCTTTGGTCCTGTAAAAAAATATTTACCGCTTCTTTCTAACCGTTGAATATTTTTTTGAATTATTGGGTCAAGATACATGCTCTCATTCATAGCAGGAGCAATCAATACCGGGCATTTTGCAGATATTGCCGATGTTGTTAAAAAATTATCCCCGATGCCATAAGATAATTTTGAAATAGTATCAGCTGAAGCCGGAGCAATCAAAAAAATATCCGCACTGTGTGAAAGTGAAATATGATAAATTATTTTTTGATTCCGGAACTGGTCTATAATTGTCTTGTTTCCGGATATTGAGCTAAAAGTAATAGGATTTATAAAATTAAGAGAATTGGGAGTCATTACTGGAATTACAACTGCTCCCATACCAACCAATCTGCTGCAGATCGAAGCTGCTTTATAAGCTGCAATAGACGCTGTAATTCCAAGGACTATCTTTTTTTTAAAAAAAATCGATTTATTTAAAGCCAAATTTATACAGATTCCTTTTTACTCTTTTCGAAAGTTACCTTTTCTTCTTTTATTTCGTTAAAGGCAATCTCCAGTGGGTCATGGGACTCTACATCAACCAGTGGTTTTATCACATTTATTCTCTCCATATTTTTCTGTGCTGAAAGGTACTCGCCAAGTTCTCTTGCTCTTTTAGCTGCCGCTATACATAATTTATATTTACTGTCTATACTGTTCTTATATTCATCAACATATTGCACCTTCATTTTAAATTAATTCCTTCCCTTCCTCTTAAGTATCAAGAACTTTCTTTAAATTAAGCAGTGCTTCATTATAATTATTATTTACAATTATGCAATCATAATATTTCTTAAATTTTAATTCATTTCGTGCAATTTCCAGCCTTTTTCTCATTTCCTCCGTATTTTCTGCTCCTCTTTTTTCAATCCTTCTTCCCAGTTCGTCAATTGAGGATGTTGTTATAAAAATAAGGTAAGCCTCCCTTATCTTATTCATAATCTGCATGGCACCCTGAACTTCAATCACCAATATAACATTCTTACCTTTTTTTAAATTGTCCAATACAGATTTTTTGGGGGTACCATACAAATATCCTGCATAAGATGCCCATTCCAGCAACATGTCTTTTTCTATGAGTTTATCGAACCTTTCCCTGCTTATAAAATGATAATGACTGCCGGAATTTTCATCCTCTCTTCTGGGCCTTGTAGTAACTGAAACGGATCTGATAAAATCATCTGATTCTTTTAGTACATCATTGACCAGACTGCTTTTCCCTGAACCTGATGGCCCGGATATAATAAATAATTTTCCTCTACATGCCATAAAGATATCTAAAAATCTGCCAGTTTAATTAATCTTGAAAAACTGGTAAAAATTATTTTTTTGATTTTTTCCCAGTCCGCCTACTTTTTTATTTAAGTTTATTTTTAACCCCTTTAGAATCTTTAGTGCATTCACCCTTCCGTTTCCAGGGAGTGCGCTCACTAAATCTAAGACTTTCATATTGCTGATATATTTTTCAAAAAGTTCTTTATCGCTAAAAAGCTTTTTTATATTTGTTTTGCCCTTTTTAAGCAGGCCCTTTATCTCGGCCCGTTTCTTTCTTATCTGCCTGGCTTTTTCCAGACCCTTATTTCTATCGCTTTCACTTAAATTATTAAAAGTCATGCAGTTTCCTTATTATAAAAGAAAATATACAAATTAGAGTATACAAGTATATATATTCAATATCAACTCTTAAAAGCAACTTTTTATTGATTATTTATATCTTTTTTTCTGCTTCCTGGATACTCAATAGGATGCTTTTCCACACATAGTTTACACCTGGAAGGCTGGTAGTTTTTAATATCAAGCTTGATTAAATAATAATAGGGGCATTCAAATTTCAAATTGTTTGATCTGTCTACTATACTGATTACTGCTCTTACCTTTGCACCGTAGTCAGTACATATTTCTATTACTTCTTTTACCGAACCTCCTGTGGTAATAACATCTTCTGCAATAATAACTTCCTGACCCTCTCTTACATCAAAACCACGCCGAAGTTCCATATTTTTATTTTTTCGCTCAGTAAAAATCATTCTGCATCCTGCCCTGTAAGCAAGCATATAACCCCACAGTATCCCCCCCACCGCAGGTGATACTACAGTATTTATCTTTTTAATATCAATTTCCTTACTTATTAGATTTAGAGCCTCGCCCGCAAGTTTAAATGTAATATCAGGATACTGAAGAAGTTTTGCACATTGCAGGTAATAATTACTATGATATCCCGAACTTAATTCAAAATGACCCTCCATCACAGAACCTGTATCTTTTAAAATCTTAAATACATCCAATCCTTCAATCTGACTGACGACTTTAATCATTGACTACCGCCTTTTCTATTTCCTCCAGATAGCGATCTATAGCCCTTGCCACGTCTTTTTTAGCAGTTATAGGGCGGCCTACAATTATAAAATCCGCTCCTTTTAATATTGCTTCTCCGGGGGTACTTACCCTTTTCTGGTCACTGGCCTCATCTTCAGGAAGCCTGATTCCCGGAGTGGCAATATAGAAATCATTACCCAATATCTTTCTTACCGGTTCCACTTCATTGGGAGAGCAGACTATTCCATCCATTCCTGACTCTACTGCAATTTTTGACAGATTTAAAACCGAGTTATAAAAATTTTCCTTAAATCCCAGATTTTCAAGATCTTTATTATCCAGACTTGTAAGAATAGTTACCCCAAAAAGAAGCGGTTTTAATCTGGTTTGTGATTTTGCCTGTTTTTCCACAGCTTCCCTTGCATCTGCAAGCATCTGTTTCCCACCAAGAGTGTGTATGGTCATCGCGTTTACACCAAGCTTGCTTATAGCTTCCGCGGCACTCTTTATCGTGTTTGGTATATCCAGAAGTTTTGAATCAAGCATTACCCTGTAGCCGAAACTTTTTACAGTATCAATAATACTTAACCCTGCACTATATATTAATTCGAGTCCTATTTTTAAAGTTGTTACCCTGCCTGATATTTTTTTACAAAGATTTATAACTTCGTTTTTAGTGTTGACATCGATACTTATAATTAATCTATCTTTTGATGATAACTTCTTTCTATTCAATTGCTTTACTTTCAAACCTCAAGCCTTCCTATTATTTCATTGATGTTATAAATTTTTCTTCTCTCAAGATATTTTTTCAAGCCCTCTATTATTCTTATACCTATATCATACTGGACAAAATTTGCAGTACCGATACCTACTGCACTTGCGCCTGCTATTAGAAACTCCAGAGCATCTTCCGGGCTAAAAATACCGCCCATTCCTATAACAGGCAGGATTTTTTCTCTGGCCAGAGAATATACTTTTGCCAGGGCAATGGGTTTTATCGCCGGTCCCGAAAGACCCCCCGTAACATTTGCCAGCATCGGTCTGAATGTTTCTATATTCACAGCCATTCCCACTAAAGTATTAATAATTGATATTGCCTCCGCTCCGCCTTTTTCTGCTGCAGCTGCTGCTTCAATTAAATTATGCTGATTAGGGCTCAATTTAGCTATTACGGGAATTTTTAAAATACGTGTTACTGACTTTACTATTTTTTTTACTTCACCGGGAACAGAACTAAAAGCCATTCCTCCATTTTTAACATTTGGGCAGGAAAGATTGAGCTCCACTGCAATGATTTTTTTCTTAATATCCGAAACTTTATGAGCCAGCTCGCAAAACTCTTCGATATCCTGCCCGAATATACTTAGAATAAGTTTTATTTCCATTTTTTCAGCATAAGGAAGATGATTCTTTATAAACTCATCTATACCATCATTTTGAAGACCGATAGAATTTAATACTCCTGCGGGAGTTTCACAAATCCTTGGTGCCGGATTTCCCTCTTTTAATTTTAATGAATAACTCTTTGTTGTTACAGCTCCCAACAAAGCTGTATTATAAAACTGTTTATATTCTTCCCCATAACCAAATGTACCAGAACACATGATTACAGGATTATCCAGATGTATTCTTCCAAGTTTTACTGAAAGGCCAACACTGCTTTTTTCATTGTTTTCTTTTAATACAAACAGACTGTCCTGTTTTTCAGTCAAATATTACCTCCCCCAGATTAAATGCCGGTCCGTCCTTGCATATTTTCTTATAGAGAAATCCTCTCTTGCCCTTACTTATTTTTACCACGCACCCGTTGCAGACCCCCATTCCGCATGCCATTTTTTCCTCCAGAAGCACTGTAACCTTATTACTCTTTTTCCTGAAAATATTCTGAAGTGTTTTTAACATCTCTTTTGGTCCGCAGCAGTAAACATCATAATCAGCAAATAATTTAATACTGGCCCGGATATAATCAGAAACCATGCCTTTATTTCCAAGGGAACCATCCTCGGTAAAAACCGTATAGTCTACTTTAATTTCAATTAAATCTTCTTCCCATCTCAGATAGCTTTTATCCTTAAATCCTGCCGCAAAAAAAACATTTTTCTTCATCTCCCTGGCATACTTTGCTATAAGGTAAAGAGGAGCAATCCCGATTCCTCCCCCGATTAAAAGAATATTGTTTTTAGCTCCGGTGAGTTCTATGTCCTTTCCCAGCGGACCAATGAAGTCAAGAAAATCACCCTTTTCAAGTCTGGAGAGAAATCTGGTACCTCTTCCCTTAACCCAGTATAATAAAGAAAAAACATTAAATTTTTCTTCAATATCAAAAATGCCAAACGGGCGCCTCAGCAGGGGATCAAACATGCCTTCGGGTGCACATCTCACATTAACAAACTGTCCCGGCCGGGCTTCTCTGCATATATATGGTGAAAAGATAACCACCTTATATAGATTGTCACTGTATTTTTCGTTAGATATTATTTCTCCGTTTAATAATTTCATCAATAATCCTGAATAGGTTTAACTTTGACTTTAGAGTTGTTTTTCATCTCCTGGATTCCCTGAACCAGAGCCGAAGCTCCCGATATGGTAGTAACTGAAGGTACATTATGAAGGACTGCTGCAGTTCTAAGGTAGTATCCATCACTTCTGGCAACACTTCCTTCAGGAGTATTTATAATAAGATCGATTTCCCCATTTTTTATCATATCCAGGACGTTCGGTCTCCCCTCTCTTATTTTTAAGATTTTATTGCATTTTATTCCTTTTTTCTCAAGGAAAGTGCTGGTACCCCTCGTGGAAATTATTTTGAAATCAAGCTCTGATAATTTTTTGGCTATACCTATTATGGCCTGTTTATCTTTATCATTTACACTTATAAAAACGGAACCGGAAGTTGGAAAT
>CAYRJH010000001.1:67893-71652 GCA_964424685.1 uncultured Actinomycetota bacterium
GCTACACCAATGGACTTGCTTATGAAAGGAACTGTACGGGAAGCTCTCGGATTTGCTTCCAGCACATAGACTACAGAATCTTTTATGGCATATTGAATATTCATAAGCCCTATTACCTTGAGTTCTTTTGCCAAACTGTAAGTATATTCCTTAATAGTCTTGATTATTTCTTTACTTAAGCTAAAAGGCGGTATTACACAGGCACTATCACCCGAATGTATCCCTGCTTCTTCTATATGCTCCATAATTCCGCCGATAAATATCTCGTCTCCGTCGTAAATAGCATCAACATCAACTTCTATTGCACGTTCTAAAAATTTATCTATCAGTATTGGCCTGTTATTTGAAACTACTGCGGCATTTTTAACATAATCAATAAGACTCTCTTCATTATAAACTATACTCATAGCTCTTCCTCCCAGTACATAGGAAGGTCTTACCAGTACCGGATAACCTATTCTTTTTGCAATTTTTTTTGCTTTATCGGCATCCATAGCTGTCCCGTTTTCCGCCTGTGGAATGTTTAGTTTTTTGAGTATAGCGCCAAATCTTTTACGGTCTTCAGCTAAATCTATGCTGTCAGGGGTCGTTCCCAGAATATTTACACCTGCATTCTGGAGTCTCATGGCAAGTTTCAGCGGAGTTTGTCCGCCAAACTGTACAATTACCCCATATGGTTTCTCTGCTTCCACAATATTTAAAACATCTTCAAAAGTCAGAGGTTCAAAATATAAACGGTCCGAAGTGTCGTAATCAGTACTTACCGTCTCCGGATTACAGTTTACCATGATAGTTTCAAAACCAGCTTCATGAAGAGCAAAAGAAGCATGTACACAGCAGTAGTCAAATTCTATTCCCTGTCCAATACGATTCGGTCCACTTCCAAGTATTACTATTTTCTTCTTGGTGGAAGGCTGTATTTCATCCTCAGTTTCATAAGTAGAATAATAATAAGGCGTATAAGCTTCGAATTCTGCAGCGCAGGTATCTACAGTTTTAAAAGTAGTAATCACCTTCCACTTTTTTCGTAGAACTCTTATTTTGTCTTCGCTACATCCACATAAATAACCAATTTGTCTATCTGAATAACCGTATCTTTTAGCTTCATATAAAAGTTCTCTTGTAATATTTTTAAGGCTGCAATTCCTAAAAACTCTTTCAAACTCTACCAATTGTTTTATATTATTTAAAAACCAGGGATCTATTCTGGTGTATCCATATATGTCATCAACGCTTACCCCCAGTTCAAAGGCAAGTTTTATATAGAATACACGATCCTGATTAGGCACCGAAAGTTTTTTATTTAATAGTTTTTCGGTAATATCGTCCATTCCATCCGAGCCAAGTCCATAACGGTCAATCTCTAAGGATCTTATTGATTTTTGGAGTGCTTCCTTAAAAGTTCTACCGATAGCCATGACTTCGCCAACCGATTTCATCCTAGTAGTGAGGCTTATATCCGTGCCGGGGAATTTCTCAAAAGCCCATCTGGGGAATTTTACAACTACATAATCAATAGACGGTTCAAAACATGCAGGTGTCTTTTTAGTGATATCGTTAGGTATTTCATCAAGTGTATACCCTATTGCTAGCTTGGTAGCAATTTTGGCTATTGGAAATCCTGTAGCTTTTGATGCCAGTGCACTGCTCCTGGAAACCCTGGGATTCATTTCTATTACTGCCATTTTCCCATTTTTAGGATTTACTGCAAATTGTATATTTGATCCTCCGGTTTCAACTCCGATTTCCCTTATGACAGCTATTGCGGCATTCCTCATTCTCTGGTATTCAACATCCGATAAGGTTTGAGCTGGAGCTACAGTAATACTGTCTCCTGTGTGCACACCCATAGGATCAAAATTTTCAATTGAACATACAATGACTACATTATCATTTTTATCTCTCATAACTTCGAGCTCGTATTCCTTCCAGCCTGCTACTGATTTTTCTACTAAGACTTCGGATATAGGAGAAAGATCCAATCCTCTAGTTACAATATCAGTAAATTCTTCCTTATTGAATGCTACACCACCTCCCAAGCCACCAAGGGTAAAACTGGGTCTTACTACTAAAGGGAATTTCAATTTACAGCTAAATTCTAGTGCTTCAGTCAAATCATGTGCATATCCACTGGGAGGAACATAAAGACCTATATTAGACATGGCTTCTTTAAATTTTTCTCTGTCTTCAGCTTTATTTATAGCCTCTATATTTGCACCAATAAGTTCCACTCCGTATTTTGACAGAATATTTTCCCTTGCAAGAATAACTGCAATATTCAATCCTGTTTGTCCTCCCAAAGTGGGTAGAATGGCATCGGGCCTTTCCTTTTTTATAATTTTTTCCACAAATTCAAGATTGAGTGGTTCAATGTAAGTTCTATCCGCAAATTCCGGATCAGTCATAATTGTAGCTGGATTACTGTTTACGAGAATTACTTTATACCCTTCGTCCTTTAGTACCTTACATCCCTGTGTTCCAGAATAATCAAATTCGCAGGCTTGCCCTATAACTATAGGACCTGACCCTATTATCATTATTCTTGCTATATCTTTTCTTCTAGGCATCGGTTTTCCATTCTAACCAAAACTATCAATTATATCCGCAAATCTCTTGAATATATATCTGGCATCATGAGGACCAGGTCCAGCTTCTGGGTGGTGCTGTACTGTAAAAGCACTTATTTCCGGATATTCAATTCCTTCTATAGTCCCGTCGTTCAAATTTATATGAGTTACTTTATAGCTTGTATCCCTAATATTTTTAAGCGAATCCATATCTACTGAAAACCCATGGTTCTGAGTTGTTATCTCAACTTCGCCTGTATCCAGGTTTATAACTGGATGATTTGCACTGTGATGTCCAAATTTTAGTTTATAAGTACTCGCTCCCAAAGCAAGGGCTAAAAGCTGATGGCCCAAACAGATTCCAAATATAGGTTTCTTACAAATCAGCTTCTTTATATTTGAGATAGCATAATCTACTGCTGCTGGATCCCCGGGTCCATTAGATAAAAGTATGCTATCAATATTTGTTACAAGTATCTCTTCGGGGCTGGTAAAAGCAGGAACAACTTTTACCCTGAATCCTGCATCAGACAGACACCTTAGAATATTTAATTTCACTCCGAAATCATAGACAGTTACGTTATATTTACAGTTCTTACTACGCGGATTGAAAGTATAGGGTTTCATGCAGGTAACAAAATCAACAAGATTTCTCCCTGTCATATCCGGAAAATTATAAAGCTTCTCAAACAAACTATTCTTATTAAAATCAGATGTAGAAATTATACCTTTCATTGCTCCGCGTTCTCTTATATGTCTGGTAAGCTCTCTTGTATCTATCTCTGAAATCCCAATAATATGGTTTTTACCAAGATAATCACTCAGACTTTCTTCGGCTCGCCAGTTGCTATAATTTTCCTGATACTCCCTAACTATAAAACCTTTAACCCTTACTCTATCTGATTCAATGTCTCTACTGTTTATTCCATAGTTTCCTATTTGAGTATAGGTCATAGCAACAATTTGCTCATAATAAGAAGGGTCAGTTAGAATTTCCTGATAGCCAGTCATAGAAGTATTAAAAACTACCTCTCCAAGCACTTCTCCTGAACATCCGAAATTTCTGCCTTCAAATACTTTCCCGTCTTCAAGCATAAGTATTGCTCTCAAGATTACTCACCCCTATAAACAAGTTTACCTTTGCTAATAGTGCAGATTATTTTACCTTTTAATTTTTGCCCGATAAAGGCGC
>CAYRJH010000002.1:0-2758 GCA_964424685.1 uncultured Actinomycetota bacterium
CTTGGCGGTGCTGGTCATACTATAGAAATTATTAAAGCCATTGCCCCCACAGGCAAAGTAATCGGAGTTGATCTTCATAGCCAGGCTATAAGCACCGCCGCCAGTAAACTTAAAGAATTTTCTAATAGAGTAATTCTGGTAAATGATAATTTTGCAAATATTAAGAAAATTCTAAAGAAATTAAACGTAAAAAGTATCGGTGGGATACTGTTAGATCTAGGATTATCTTCTTTTCTGATTGAGAGATCAGGGAGAGGGTTCAGTTATCTTAAAGATGAAAAGCTCGATATGAGGTTTGGTGATAATAAGATGGAAGCATTTGATGTAGTAAACAGATATTCTAAAGAAAATTTAGAGGAAATTTTCTTAAAATACGGAGAGGAGCGTTGGTCTAACCGGATAGCTAGAGGTATAGTAAATTACAGGGAAGGTAAAGATATAGAAACAACCGCAGAGCTTGTAGAAATTATAAAAAATGCCATTCCATATAAATTAAGGAGTAAAAGAAAAGGCCATCCCGCAAAAAGGGTATTTCAGGCAATCAGGATGGAAGTGAATAAAGAGCTGGATAACTTAGAAACAGTAATTGAAGACGGTTTTGAGGTACTTAAAAGCGGAGGGAGAATGGCTATAATATCATACCATTCTCTCGAGGATAGAACAGTAAAAAATAAGTTCTTACAGTTTGAGGGTATCTGTACCTGCCCCCCGGATTTTCCGGTATGTAAATGCGGCAGGGAAATAAGGGCTAAAATTATTACAAGGAAAGCGGTTAAACCGTCGCCCGGGGAAGTCAGGCTGAATCCTCGTTCTAAAAGCGCGAGGTTAAGAGTTCTTGAGAAATTGTAAATTTAGGGGATTTATAAATTTATATTTCATTAAATAATTTTTTATTAATTTAGTTTTAAAAAAATGAATATAGGGTTAGCAGAAAAACAGGAAATTTATAAAAGGAAAACCCAGCCGCTTCTGTATCTGGTGAGGACAGAGGGTAAGGATGGAATGAAAGAAAATGTGGTATACAGCAGCAGTGGTCTTTTCTATGTGTTTGTTATAGTTATAATTTTTACCTGCCTGGGAATTCTTTTAAATATCGGGCTAAAAGTACAGGGCATAAATTATCAAAAGGATATATATCAAATCACTGAAATGATATCATTAGAGAATGAAAGAAGTGACCGTCTGCAATTAAAGATTTCAGAACTGAAATCACCATCAAGGATTATTGAAGTTGCTCAAAATGACCTGAGCATGGAAATAGCCGGTAATTCCAGAATGATTGAAATTTCAAACACCGGGCTTGAGAATAATGAGAAAATATATGATTATATTTCCAAAAATACAAATAGTATAACTGAAAATTATGAAGGTTTCCTGGGTACTATTTACTATATCCAGGATATAGTACTCGTGGTATCTGAGAGTGTATTGACATTTTTTATTCCCTGATTATTATGTTAGCTTAAAAAATGCTTAGAAATAATAATAATATTAAGATAAACAGGAAAAGAATATACTTCCTGTTTATTTTATTTTTAATAGTCTTTTTTATGATAATCTACAGGCTGGTTTCTATCCAATATTTAAACGCATCAGAATATAAAAGTTATGCCGAATTCCAGCAAACCGGTGAATTCATTGTTAGTTCAAAAAGAGGTGTAATATCGGATAGAAATGGGATGGAACTGGCAATAAGCCTAAATGAAAGAACTATATATGCAAATCCAAAATTAGTTATTGATTCAGAGGATGAATCTAAAATCCTGGCAGAAATATTGGAAATGGATCAAGGGCAAATAAAAGAAAAACTGGATAATAAAAATCTTGGATTTGTTTATATACAGAGAAAAGTTTCTACAGAGAAAGCCGGAAAAATTGCCGAACATAATCTACCCGGAATATATATTCAGGATGAATCCAGAAGGTATTATCCATTAAATGATATTGCGGCAGCTGTAGTCGGGTTTACCGGTATTGATAATAATGGACTTTCCGGAATTGAGCTGCAGTATGAAAAGGTACTGAGGGGTGTTGACATAAAGGTTACTGCTGAAAAAGATGTCTTTGGAAATATAATCCCCATTGGAGATGAGCAGTACAGTGAACCTATTAATGGCAAAAATGTTGCTCTGACCATTGATACTCAGATTCAATATGTAGTTCAGCAGAAATTGGAAGAACTTGTATCAGAGTACAATGCACTGAGGGCAATTTCTATAGTAATGAATCCTAAAAACGGTGAGATCTATGCAATGGCTTCCTATCCGGGTTTTGACTTGAATAATTACGGGGAAGCTGATCCTGAACTATACAAGATACAGGGAATATCTTTTACTTATGAACCGGGTTCAACTTTTAAAATAATTAATGTAGCGACAGCGTTGGAAAATAAAACAGTCGGTAAGTCTCAGTTATTCAATCTGCCTCCTTCAATCAGAGTCAGTGACAGGGTGATAAAAGAAATATTCAGGACTTATAATATCAGTTATACCACTGAAGAAATAATAAAGTACTCCAGTAATGTCGGGGCTGTTACCGTTGCTTTGAGCATGGGAGAGAAAAAATTCTGGGAAGGCATAAAAAATTTTGGATTTGGCGAGACAACAGGAGTAGAGTTGCCGGGTGAGGAAAAAGGGCTTTTTTATGATTACAAGACCTGGCCTTTGTCGACTATAGGAGCACTTGCCATAGGCCAGAGTATCTCGGTGACTCCTCTTCAGCTGCTGAGGGCGGTCTGTGCTATTGCCAATGGAGGTTA
>CAYRJH010000002.1:2858-20634 GCA_964424685.1 uncultured Actinomycetota bacterium
TTAAGAAGCGCTGGAATTAAAACTTCATTAATCACTACTGTTGAATCTTTCCTGAACGGTGAAGAAGTAGTTTTTGAACGCACCACTCCGGAATCGATAGATCTAAATGTTTTTTTTGATAAAAGCAGGCAGGAAAAAGTTGATGCTGCGTGCATGGAAGTATCTTCTCATTCGATAGATTTACACAGGATTGATTATCTAAAATTTAATTATTTTGTGTTTACCAATCTTTCACAGGACCACCTGGATTATCATAAAGATATGGGAAGATATTTTGCGGCAAAAAAGAAATTATTTCTAAAGGTTAACCGGAATATATACGGCGGAGAAAAGGCAGTCATTAATATAGATGATAGTTATGGAAAAGAGATTTTTAAAATCACTGATTTAAAAAAGATATCTTATTCACTCAAGTCAAATAATGCAAGTATATGGCCTGCCGATATTAATAATTCTATTTCGGGTATTAAAATGACTATAAATACCTCTGATGGGCAGAAGCTAAGTATCTCTTCTCCATTATGCGGATACTTTAATATATATAATATCCTGGCAGCCACTGGCGTGTGTATTGATATGGGAATAAAGATAAAACATATAATAGAGGGAATTAATTCAATGCACGGAGTAAAAGGGAGATTTGAGAAAGTATATGCTGATGGAAAGATTTCAGTAATAATAGACTATGCCCACACACCCGATGGTCTGAAGAATGCCCTGCATACCTGCCGTGAATTGTTAAGACCTGGCGGTAAAATAATATCAGTTTTTGGATGTGGTGGAGATCGCGATAAAGGTAAAAGAAAAATAATGGGTCATATTTCGGGTCAATATGCTGATTATACAATTATAACTTCGGACAATCCAAGGTCCGAGGAACCGGTTTCAATAATAAGCATGATAGAAGAAGGTGTGATTGGTTCTAAAAATGATAGATATGCAGTAGAAGTTGACAGGAGGAAGGCAATATTTAAAGCTCTAAAAATGGCAGGAAGAAATGATATAGTTATAATTGCGGGAAAAGGCCATGAAAACTGCCAGGAGTTTAAAGATTATAAAATACATTTTTGTGATTTAGAAGTTGTTAAGGAGTGGGCAAGCTAAAAGCAATGAAAGAGAAATTGAAGATAAAAGATTTATTATCATGGACAAAGTGCAGGCTGATTTCAGGAAATCCTGAGAAATATATTTGCAGTATTTCGACGGACTCCCGGACTATAAAAAATGGTGATTTTTTTATCCCTATTACCGGGGAAAACTATAATGGCCATGATTTTATAGAAGCATCACTGAGGAAAAACGCCTGCGGCTTTGTTTTTGAGTCTAAGTATAATGAAAAGTTAAAGCTGTGGGAGAAAAGTATAAAAACTAAAAATTTAAATGACCTTATAATCCTTAAATCACAAAACAATTTATCTTTTCTTAACAATATTGCATATAATTACATCCGTAAATTTAAACCAACCGTGATAGGAATTACCGGGAGTGCCGGTAAGACTACTGCCAAAAATTTACTTGTGAATATATTAAGTAAGAAACGTAAGATCGGATTCACTCCGGGGAATTACAATACTGAAATCGGAGTTTCAAAATCAATATTGGAAATTGACAGCAAAACGGACATTTTCATTGCTGAACTGGGAATGCGGGGTAAGGGTCAGATAAAATTACTTTCAGATATATGTAATTTAAATATCGGGGCTATTACTGCAATAGGTCAATCACATCTTGCTTTTTTTAAGGATTTAAGGGAAATAGCCATGGCTAAAGCTGAAATAGCAGAGGTTCTTTACAGAAATAACGGAGTTTTATTTTTAAATAATGATGACCAGTTCAGTGATTTTATAGAAAAAAAAGTCAGCTGCAAAACTATAAGATTTGGCAGGAATAATAATATTGCGTTTAATTTTATAGAGAAAAATACTGATGATATGGGCAGATTTATGTTTGATTTATTAAAAGGCAGTAAAAAGATTGCAAATATAAAATTAAATGTCCCGGGTTATCATAACTTATATAATGCCTGCTGTGCAGCCGCAATAGCCCTATATTTAGATGTAGACAGTAAGACAATTAAAGAAGGGATTGAAGAGGCAATTATCGCAAGTTCCAGAATGGAAATCATAAAGAGGAAAGGTAAAATAATTATAGATGATTGTTATAATGCAAATCCTCTATCTGTAAAAAGAGCGGTTGATGCACTGGTTTTAATTTCAAAAAAGAGGAATATGAGAAGTGTCGCTATCATCGGAGATATGCTGGAACTGGGAAGTAACTCATCAGGTCTTCACAGAGAAATCGGCGGGTATCTGTCTGAAAAAAAGGTAGATGTATTGATAGCTGTAGGAAATCTGGCCGGAGATGTATGCAAAGGCTTTAAAAATAATATTAATTTTAATAATAGCAAAATCAGGTATTATTATTTTAGAGATAAGGAAGAATTAAGCGGTAAAATAGGCAATCTGCTCAAAAATAGGGACTTGATTTTAATAAAAGGCTCAAGGGCAAATAGGATGGAAGACATTATTAATTTAGTATAGATAGGAATTAATGTATGACATGGATATTTTTATCAATTATAATCGGAGGCGTAATGTCGCTTCTAATGACGCCTTTTTTTATAAGATTTCAAAAGAATAAAAAAATCGGAGAAAGAATCCGTATAGATGGTCCGAAGACGCATTCCGCTAAAGCAGGCACGCCTACCATGGGAGGGCTGGTATTTGTCTTATCATCAATGGTTGCTTTTACTATAGTGAGTTTGATTAAGTATTACAGGCACGAAGTTTATAGCGTAGAAGGCATATTTATTATGTCAGTCCTGTTGCTGTGCAGTTTTATAGGATTTATTGATGATTACATTGCGCTTAAAATGCAGAGGTCTCTCGGTTTAAGGTGGTGGGTAAAAATATCCCTTCTTGCCGTAGTATGCATTTATTTCATATTATTTTCAAAATACATACTTAATACCGGCACCTATCTAAACATACCTCTTACTAACATAAAAATTGAAATGGGAAACTGGTATTATACCATTGTAGTCCTCATTATAATAAGCACTACAAATGCAGTCAATTTAACCGATGGTCTTGATGGCCTGGCGACAGGAGCTTCTTCAATTGTTCTGGCTGTATTTAGTTTTATTGCGTTTTTAGAATGGTCTGTACCTGATGTTTCTGTTTCATATGCTGTAGATGTTGCCGTAGTAAGCGGCGGAACGCTTGCCGCGTGTATAGGATTTTTATGGTGGAACACAGCCCCTGCTGAAATTTTTATGGGCGATACAGGTTCCTTTGGATTGGGAGGATTAATTGCGGCAGTTGCCATAATTTTAAAACAGGAAATTTTATTGATTGTAATAGGCGGGCTTTTTGTAATTGAGGCATTATCGGTAATAATACAGGTTTTATGGTTTAAAATGTTTAAGAGAAGGGTGTTTAAAATGGCGCCCATCCATCATCATTTTGAACTTCTTGAATGGCCCGAAATAAAGATTATTATAAGATTCTGGATTGTATGTATGTTATTTGCAGGAATAGGGTTCTTTATTTATTACTTAAAATTTATAGATTAAATGGAAATGGGAGAAAAAGCTGATTTTGTAAAAAATAATAATCTACTGGTTATTGGCCTTGGAAAAACGGGGATTTCTGTAATTAAAAAAATACTTGATCTATGTTCTTCAATAACTGCGATAGACAGTAATCCCGGGCTTGACCTGGAAGCGGCATTCGGGGGGAATCAGTATAAAGGTTTTAATAATCTAAAGATAATATTGGGCGAAGGGCTGTTAGATGAGAAAGAGATTTTAAAGAAAATAGATCTTGTAGTAATAAGCCCCGGTGTTCCCGCCAATATCCCGGTAGTCAGGTATGCCGAAGAAAGCGGGATTCCTGTCTGGAGTGAACTTGAACTTGCATGGCGGCTGCTGGATGAGGAGGAACAAAAAAGGACAGTTGCCGTAACCGGTACCAATGGCAAAACAACAGTAGTGACATTAATCGGCGAGATTCTCGGTAATTCCGGGAATAATTGTGTTGTTTGCGGCAATGTCGGGCTGCCGTTAATTGATACTGTAAATGTTAATGGCAAAGATATAATTATGAATAATTATACTTTGTGTAAGAATCTAATAAGAGTAATAGAAGTCAGCAGTTTTCAGCTGGAGAGAGTATACGAATTCAAGCCTTATATCAGTGTTATGTTAAATATAACAAGTGATCATATGGACAGGCATAAAACTTTTGATGATTATGGTAAATTAAAATTGAGATTATTCGAGAATCAGGATAGTAGCGACCGGGCAGTTCTTAATGCCGATGACCCTTATATTGATAGTAAAGTCAGGATTATGGCCAGCAGGCAAAGACAGCTGCCGAAATTTATCAAGTACAGCATGAAAATAAAAGAAGGAACAGATATTTTTTATAAAGATAACCAGATCTTTTACCGTATTGATAAAAAAAATGGAAAAATAAATATAAAAAATTCATTTCTTAAAGGCAATCATAACATATCTAATATTATGGCTTCTGTTGCTCCTTCTTTATTATTGGGTGTAAATGAAAAAAGCATCGAGAAAACGATAAAAAATTTTAAACCCCTGGATCACAGACTTGAATATTTAGGTTATGCGAAAGAAATAAGATGTTTTAATGATTCAAAATCTACCAATCCGGATGCAACAGTGGCAGCTCTTGGAGATTTCGGTAAAGAAGTTACATTAATCATGGGGGGAAAAGATAAAGATATGGATTTTTCAGAGTTAATTAATATTTTAAATAAAAAAATTAAAAACCTGATTTTAATAGGGGAATCTGCCGCAAGGATTTATGAATTAATAACGGAAAGTGATTTTGATTATAAAATATTCAGATGCAAGACTCTTGAAGAAGCGGTAAGGAAGGGATTTAAAGTTACAGAACCGGGTGAAGTGTTAATGCTTTCTCCCGCCTGTGCCAGTATGGATATGTTTAAAGATTATAAAGAGAGAGGAAATAAGTTTAAAAGCCTTGTATTTTCAGAAGGAGTAAGGTAAGCCGGTAAAAGTCTTGCATAAGAAAAAGAGGATATAGCATGAGGAGCTATTAAGAAAGCTGGCTTTAAGTATCATGTATAAATATAAGAAACGGCTGAAGGAATGATAAGCAATTAATAAAATATAAATACCTTTAAAAAAAGAGAAATGTATATAGAAGGAGAGAGAGTAAGAAAGTATATGGCAGGGGAAAGGAATATCAGAAGATATAATTTCTTAAAAGTTGATATTGAGTACTATTTCCTATTCATCCTAACACTTATATTATCGATAATCGGCCTGATAATGGTATCAAGTTCTTCTATCTCGGTAGGTGAAAGATATTTTAATGACCCTTACTGGTTTATCAGAAGACAGATAATATGGTGGGTCATATCTTTTGGCTTTCTTATTCTGGCTTCAAAAATAAATTACCACAGTTATCAAAAATTTTCTAATTTTATAATAGTTATAGTTATAGGGCTGCTTGCCCTGGTTCTTATTCCTGGATTTAGCGTAGAGGTCGGCGGTTCCAGAAGATGGCTTGATCTATGGGTTTTTAATATACAGCCTTCAGAGTTTGCAAAGATTGCCATTGCTATCCTATTCTGTGATAGCATTGATCGCAAATACAGGCAGGAGAAACGCATAAGAAATATTATTCTCCCTTCGTTTTTAACTTTATGTATTATTACTGTTTTAATATTTCTTGAACCGGACCTGGGAGCGGGGGTCGTTATCTGGCTAATTGCTTTTATAGTTATGTTTGCAGGTGAAGTAAGATTTAGGCATTTATTCGGGTTGGGATTCATGGGACTGGTGATAACAATAAGTTACTTATTTATGGAAGATTACAGGAGAGAAAGGCTTTTTGCTTTTATTAATAGAACAGGAGGGAGTGAAGGAGCCAATTTTCAGATAACGCAATCATTGATTGCGCTGGGTTCCGGGAATTTGACAGGGCTGGGACTTGGTAACAGTGTGCAAAAATATTCTTATCTTCCTGAGGCGCATACCGATTTTATTTTTGCAATTATCGGTGAAGAGCTGGGGTTAATAGGTACCATTCTTGTAGTAATTTTATTTATACTTTTTATGTTTTTCGGAATAAGGATTTGCATCAAAACGAAAGACTATTTTGGAAGGGTGCTGGCAGCTGGTCTTACTGGTATTGTAATAATACCCGCTATAATTAATATTTTAGTTGTTATTGGCTTGGCTCCTGTTACAGGCCTGACACTTCCTTTTATCAGCTCCGGCGGCTCATCACTGTTTATTAATATGATAGCAGTAGGCATATTGCTGAACATATCCAGGAGCAGTAGTCTATCACAGGTAGATGAATAGTAATGATAAGGAAGAATTGTTATAAATCCGGTATTAAAATTAAGAGGCATGATCGGGTGGAAAAGAAAATATTAATATGTGCAGGCGGAACAGGCGGGCATATTAATCCTGCCCTGGCTGTAGCCCAGCAAATAAGGGACAATTATCCATTGAGTGAGATTCTTTTCATCAGCAGTGAAAGAGGTCCTGGAGCAGAACTTATCCCGCAATATAATATAAATTTCAAAACGGTCAAATCCTGCGGGCTGGTTCCGGGTGTAAATATATTAAAAAAGATTTTCAATGTAATAAAGTTTTTTTATTTCTATATTATTGGTTTTTTCCAATCTTTAAGGATAGTGCTGAAGTTTAAACCTGATATAATACTTGGTATGGGTGGTTATATATGTGCCCCTGTACTTTCAGCCGGTATTTTAATGGGTGTAAAGATAGCTTTACATGAGCAGAATTATATTCCCGGAAGATTGAACAGTTTTTTTTCAAGGTTTGCGAAATTCAATTTTACTAGTTTTAATGACACGGTTAAATATCTAAAGGTGAGAAAAGACAGGGTAATTTTTACGGGGAACCCGTTAAGGGAAACATTAAAAAAATTAAAAAGTCCCGGGCCCAAATTTAAGAAATGGGGTCTTGAAGAAGGAAGATTTACTATAGTTGCTTTTGGGGGAAGTCTGGGTGCGGAGAAAATAAATAATACAGTTACCGGCCTGTATGATTATTTTAAAGATAATAATAAAATCCAGATTTTACTTATTTCCGGTAATCGTTTTTACGACCGGTTAATGGATAATAAAAAAAATATTATTAAATCTAAAGATAAAATTATTTTTAAAGTTTTCGCTTATATAAGTGAGATGAATGAAATATACAGAGTATCAGACCTCGTTATTTCAAGGGCAGGCGCAAATACAATATTTGAAATAATGGAATATAATATACCTTCAATACTTATACCATATCCCGATGCAGTGTCAAACCACCAGTTTTATAATGCAGATTTCCTGGTTAAGAATGGCAAGGCTATTATGATTGAGGATAAAGATCTAAGTGAGAAAAAAGTAGTTGAAGTTATAAAAATTCTTGCAGAAGCAGATTGGAAAAAATATAAGGAAATGAAAAGTTTAAAGATTGATAATGCTCCGGTTGATAGTGCAGGTTTAATTGCCTCAAAGCTAATGGAGAGTTAAATTGGATAATTTCTATGATATTCTAGAAAATAGTAAAAGAGTTTTTCTGGTTGGCATAGGCGGGGCCGGAATGAGCGCAATTGCCCAGGTACTTCATGGTATGGGGTTTGAAGTATCCGGTTCAGATATTAAGGAATCCCGGTACACCAATGTTTTAAAAAGTGAGGATATAAAAATCTATATTGGACATGCAAGAGAAAATATTAAAGGTGCCGATGTCGTGGTTTATTCTGCTGCAATACCCGATAACAACATAGAGATGATAGCTGCCAGGGAGGATAAAACTCCCGTACTTGCCCGTTCTGATATATTGGCCTGGATATTAAACAAAAGAAAAGGTATAGCTATTTCAGGGACCCATGGAAAGACTACTACAACTTCTATGGTCTCTTTGATTTTTAGAGGTCTGGGACTGGATCCAATAATAATGGTTGGAGGAGAGTTAAATGAGCTGGGTTCAAATGCAAGATATGGAAAAGGCGAGTATGCAATTGCTGAAGCAGATGAAAGTGACGGTTCTTTTCTAAAATATAAACCTTTCATAAGTGTTGTTACTAATATTGAAGGTGATCATTTTGATTTTTATAAGGACATTGAGGAGATAAAACAGTGTTTTATAAGATTTATTGCTAATACTGTATCAAAAGGTTTTGTAATAATGAACGGTGACGAAGCCTGTCTGAGAGATATTTCTAAATTAAGTGGTAAAAAAGTTATATATTATGGAATTAATCCTGAAAATCATATTTATGCCGAAAATATAAAATTTTCTAATTTTACTTCTTCCTATACACTGGTTACCGGTAAGGGCAGTAAGGTAAAGAAGTTAAAGATTACTTTAAATGTACCCGGTGTCTATAATGTAAAGAATAGCCTGGCAGCTCTTGCTGTGTGCTATGGATTAAACCTTGATATGGAAAAAGCTGCCGATATATTAAAGTTCTTTACTGGAGTTAAGAGGAGATTTGAAAAAAGAGGGGAAAAGAAAGGCGCACTGATTTTTGATGATTACGCGCACCACCCTTCAGAAGTAAAAGCAACTCTTGGAGCTGCAGCAGAGGAGAAAAATAAGAGGATAATTGTAGTTTTTCAGCCTCATAGATATTCACGGTTGGCAAGTATGAAGGATAAATTTAATGGTTGTTTTGATGAAGGTGATATTTTAATCATTACAGATGTTTATGGATCCGGCGAACAGCCCATTCCGGGTATTACCGGTAAAATTCTAATTGATAATCTGATAGAAGGTGGTTTTAAAGGTAAAATAATCTATATCCCAATGTTGCATGATGTAACGGAATATCTGGAGCTTAATATGAAGCAAAATGATTTGATTTTATTAATGGGGGCGGGAGATATCACAAGAGTCACGGACGAAATATTAAAATATTAGGCCAGTAGATTATCAGGGAGATTTCCAATAAGAAAAATGAAATTATTAAAAGAAGAGACTATTAAGATTATTAAAGGCACCGGGCTGAAAAATATGTCATTTAATGTAAGCACACTACGATTGTCTTATATTAAAACAGGAGGAAAAGCTCTCTGTTATTTTAGGGCAGATAGAATTAAAGATTTAATGAAGATGATAGAAATCTGCACAAAAAACAAAATCAGGTTTGTAATAATCGGAGATTGTACAAACGTTTTATTTAGTGACAGTTATATTGATATGGTACTAATAAAATTAGGAACTGATTTTGATTATATAAAATTTAATGATGAAGATGAGATTATAGCGGGTTCTGCATGCAGTCTTTCAAGATTTATAATTAAAGCAGCTGCAGCAGGTTATGATTTTTCCACACTTTCCGGCATCCCGGGTACTCTGGGAGGGAGTATTATTGGTAATAGTGGAAGCAGGGATACTGGAATCTGTGATTTTGTAAAAAAAGTCAGTTATATTGCGGATAATAATGGAGAGATAGTAGAAAAAAATGTCAGCCTGGATAAAAGCAATTTTAGCTATAGGAATTTAAATATTCCTGATTTAATAGCCCTGGCCGGAGTAACTGCAAGTGCAGGAAAGTCCAGTAAAAATGATATTCTAAAAAATATTAAAGATAAAATAAAAAACCGGAAGATGACCCAGCCGGTTAATACCAGAAGTCTGGGATGCTTTTTTAAAAATATAAAAGATTACCCCCGATCTGCAGGCGAGTTAATAGAGGAATGCGGCTTTAAGGGGTTTACTTATGATGGCGCAAGGGTTTCGGAAAAACATGCGAATTTTATTGAAAATTATAAAGGCGCCACTTCAAATGATATATTTGTTCTTTCAAAAATAGTTCAGGATGCAGTCATGAAAAAATTTGATGTAAAACTGGAATATGAAATTAAATTAATTGGATTTTAGTTTAATTAAAAAAGGATTTTATCATGTCTGATATAATAAAAAAATTCCAAACTCTTAAAGTCAGGGAAAATAAGAAATCACTAAAAATCGGTGTAATTGCAGGAGGTATTTCATCCGAGCGGAAAATTTCTCTTTTAACGGGAAAGAATATTTTTAATTCTCTTTTAAAATCAGGTTACAACACTGTTCTTATTGACCCCAAAGATAATTTTTTAGCCAGGCTTAAGGAAATAAATCTGGCATTCCTGGCGCTTCATGGAAAATATGGTGAGGACGGTACCGTCCAGGGACTGCTGGAATTTGCTAAAATCCCATATACAGGGTCGGGAATACTGGGCAGTGCCATTGCTATTAATAAAATATTATCAAAGAAAATTTTAAGATATGAGAATATTATTACTCCGGATTATATTGCAGCGGATTTTAAAAACAAACCATGTTTATCAGAGCTGAAAAAACTTTTAAACAAAAAGTTGGCTTACCCTGTCATAGTTAAGCCTAATACCGAGGGCTCTACTATAGGTATTAATATAGTAAATGACGATACTCAACTGGAATATGCAGTCAGTGATGCACTAAAATATGATAGTAAGATTTTAATTGAAAAATATATAAAGGGAAGAGAATTAACGGTAAGTATTATTGGAAACGAACCGGTTGCCCTTCCAATTATTGAAATAAAACCTAAAAGCGGTTTCTATGACTATGAGGCAAAATATGTCAAGGGCATGACAGAATATATAGTTCCGGCGAAGCTGGATAAGGGGATAACCAGACATATTTCAGAAACAGCGGTAAAATGTCATAAAGTGCTGGAATGCAGAAGTATATCAAGAGTTGATTTTATACTGGATAATCATAATAATGCCTATGTTTTTGAATTGAACACCATGCCCGGTATGACTGCCACAAGTCTCGTCCCGAAAGCGGCGGAAGCGGAAGGTATTAATTTTGACCACTTAGTGGAAATCATATTAGATTTGGCGAATTTAAAAGCGTGACTTAATGGTGATAAAATTAAGAATAATGATAATTCTATTTTAGCCAGAAGAAAAAGAAAAATTATTGGAAGAAGGATCCGGGATTTCTTAAAATTGTTGCTGATTGCCGTTTTTTTTGCTGCAGCCGTATGGGGTCTTAATTATTTTTATAATAGTGGATATTTCAAGGTTAAAAGTGTGGATATACAGGATAATATGCACTATGAAGATAAAGAAATTATTACGCTTGCTCAGGATTTAGTGGGTAATAATATATTTGAAGTTAATAAGAAAAAGATAGAAGATACGATAACGGAAGAATTAAACTGGATTAAAGAGGTAGAATTAAGCAAAATTTTTCCCGATAAGGTCATTATAAAATTAATTGAAAGAAAGCCTTCCCTTAAAATAGTATATAAGAGCGAGTATTTTCTAGTAGACGATGAAGGCGTGGTGCTGGATAAAATCAGTGAAGAAAATTTGGATAGTTATAAAGATTTAATCCTGGTGAAGAATGCAGTCAATTATAATGTTACGATAGGGGAGAAAATTGCAAAGAGGAATGTACTGAGTTGTGTTGAAATTTATAAAGTCTTTGACAGTGAGTTAAAGAGCATAATTAAAGAAGCGAGACTTGAAAATAATATTTCAGGGGATATAGTTTTTCATACTAATGATGGGAAAGAAATAATTTTTGGCGATAGCAGTTATATAGCAGAAAAGGTTGAAATACTAAAACAATTATTAAAAGAAGAGGCAGATTATACTATAATAGATTCAATAGATTTAAGAAGTCCCGAGAGTCCAGTGATAAAATATAAAGAAGAAGCAGCGGAAGAAGAAGCGGAGGTATGATTGCCAGCGAATGATGAAAATATTGTAGGAATTGATATAGGAACTACTAAAGTAGTCACTTTAATTGGAACAGTAGAGAAAAATAATATATTAAAAATAAAAGGTTTTGGAATTTCCGGCTCAAAGGGCATTAAAAAAGGTCTGGTCATAGATATAAACGAAGCTTCCAAATCTATACTTAAATCAATAGAGATGGCCGAAAAATCTACTAAAGCATTTGTAGATAATGCATATATAGGAGTTACGGGCAAGCACATCTCTTTCTTAAGCAACTGGTGTGAAATAAATATCAATTCATCCAATAATATAGTAAGAAAATCGGATGTAGATAAACTTATTTCTATGGCAAACCGGGTAAGAATATCCCCGGAGCATGAAATTATACATACTTTAATAAAACAGTTTGTTATAGATGAAGAAAAAGGTATAGTCGATCCTATAGGTTTATCGGCTGACAAGTTAGCTGTAGAATTACTTGCAGTTTATGGGACAGCTTCTTTAATCAATAATATAGTTAACTGCGTAAAAACTGCTAAAATAGAGATTGAAGATATAATTATTGAAGCCCTTGCTTCAAGCGAAGCTGTGCTTACTCCCGAAGAAAAGGAGAGCGGGGTGATTCTTCTTGATATTGGCGGAGGAACAACCGATATTGCTGTGTATAGAAATAAAAAGATGATATTTACCTATTGTCTGCCGGTGGGAGGAGATTTGATAACCAACGATATATCGATTGGACTTAACATTCCTTTTTCAAAGGCGGAAGAAATTAAAAAGAAATTTGCCAATGTTGATTATAATTTTTATGATACTTTAAACAGGTTAAATATAGGCGACATAAAAATAGACAGTAATAAGACAACATTAAACATAAGGTTATATAATATAGTAAACTGCCGGGTTAAAGAACTCTTGAGTCTGGTTAAAGAAAAAATTGAAGGTTACAACTTTATGCATAAAGTTCCCTGCGGGCTTGTTATAACCGGAGGGACTTCACTGCTTAAAGGGATAGCTCCGCTGGCAAACTCAGTATTTAACCTGCCTGCAAGATTGGGAGCTCCCTATGATATAGAAGGACCATCGGAAGTTATCAATAATCCTGTTTATTCTACGGGAGTAGGTTTATTAAAATATGCTTATCAACTGGAAAATTATCTAAGCATGGACCAGATTGGAGAAAAGAAAGAAAAAGCCGGTTTTATGATGAGATTCAGAGAATTTATTATAAAAATTTTAAAGAATGAAAGCAGGTGATTATTTTGAGTTTAGATTTTAATAAAAGTTATTATGCGGTTATAAGAGTCATAGGTGTAGGAGGTGGTGGAAGTAATGCTGTCAATAGAATGATGGAGGATAATTTGAGCGGGTGTGAATTTGTAGCAATAAATACAGATGCCCAGGTTCTAATGATGTCAGTGGCTGATAGAAAGGTATTAATCGGTGAAACAGGATTGGGTGCAGGTTCAAATCCGGAAATTGGAAGAGTTGCTGCAGAGAAATCCATAGAATCTATAAAGGAAGTTGTAAAAGATGCAGATATGATATTTTTAACGGTAGGAGAAGGTGGAGGAACCGGGACCGGAGCTGCTCCTGTAATCGCAGGCCTCGCAAGAGAAGCAGGCTGCCTGACAGTAGCTGTAGTTACAAAGCCGTTCACTTTTGAAGGTAAAAAAAGAATGTATCAGGCTGAGGAGGGTATTGAAAACCTTAAAGATAAAGTTGATACTCTTATCGTCATACCAAATGACAGGCTGCTGGAAATTGCCGATGATAATACTACGTTACTTAATGCTTTTAAATTAGCTGACAATGTTCTTAAGGCCGGCGTTAGAGGAGTTACTGATTTAATTACTCTGCCAGGACTTATAAACCTGGATTTTGCTGATGTGAAATCAATTATAAAAAACGCGGGGAATGCAATCCTGGGAGATGGCACAGCATCTGGTGAAAGCAGAGCCATTAAAGCTGCGCAGAATGCAATTGCGAGTCCTCTTATAGAAACTTCAATAGAGGGTGCAAGCGGGATCCTTTTAAATATATCCGGCGGGCCTGACTTAAAGCTATTTGAAGTAAACCAGGCAGCTGAGATTATACGAAACGCATCCGGTCCGAATGCAAATATTATATTTGGAGCTGTTATTGATGAAAGCATGAATGAAAATGTAAAAGTTACCATTATTGCCACAGGATTTGAACATCGTAAAACAACTAAAGTAAAAACAGATGATAAAATAAAAGCTGACGATAAAATAAAAACAGATGATGAGAAGAGTAGAAAAATAGAAATAGAAAAAAAACTATTTGAATTTGAAAAAGACGTACTTGCTGAAAAAAAGAGTAAGAAAGATTTTAAAAAAATAGCAGAAAATGATTTCAGCTCTCTTGAAGAAGATGATTATCTTGATATACCTACATTTTTAAGAAAAAATAAAGAATAAAATATTTATTTAAAATGGCTATAATAGAAAAGGCGTCACTTGAAGGTCTTACATTATATTTATCTCCATATTTAAAAAAAGAGTATGGGATTATCTTTTGCCTGACAAACAGGTACGGCGGATGCAGTAAAGGCAGATTTGAATCTTTAAATGTAGATTATTACACAGATGACAGTAAAACAAATGTTAAAAAAAACAGGGCAATAATACTGGAAAAGCTTGGTATTAATAATGCGAGTAGAATATATTCAGCAAAACAGGTTCACGGAAACAGCATATTGAATATTAATGATTATATAAAATTAAATTTTGATAATATTACGGGAGAAGTAGATTGTCTTATAACAAATCTAAAAAATACCCCGGTGATGGTGATGGGAGCGGACTGTAATTTAATACTGATAGCAGATATAGAAAAAAGGGTAGTTGCAGCTGTGCACGCGGGATGGAAAGGAACTTTAAAAGAAATAACAACTAAAACAATTTTGTATATGAAAAGAGAATTTAAGAGTAAGGTAGATGACATTATTGCAGTTTTTGGGCCGAGCATACGGAAGTGCTGCTATATTGTTGATGAATTAACTCTTAAGAAATTCATAGAAATGTTTGGATACGGGGATTTTTTTTCAGTTAATGATAATAAAATTTTTTTAGACCTGGTTGGGATTAATTATATACAACTCCGGGAAGCAGGCATAAATGAAAAAAATATTTCTGATTGTGGTGAATGTACTTATTGCAACCACAATTTTTATTCATACAGGAGAAGTAAAATAACTGGAAGGCAGGCTGCAGTAGCAGTTATTTTATAAGGGTATAAAATATGAAAAATTTAAATAGCCAGTCAGAAAAGGAAAAAATAGAAGGGACAGAAGAAGGAAAAAGATTAGAGAGAAATATTAATAAGCTAAGAGAAGAAATAGAAAAAACCTGTAGAAAAATTGGCAGGAGTGCTCCAGACATAACAATTATAGTTGCTACAAAATATGCTTCCAGCCAGCAGGTAAAGTTAATTTATAAGCTTGGAATCAATAATTTTGGTGAAAACAGAGCTGACGAGCTTATGGAAAAATATAATGTTGCTGAAGGAGATTCAGTGTGGCATTTTATAGGGCATCTTCAGAGCAGGAAGATAAAAACGGTGGTTCCTCTGGTGGAATTCATACATTCAATAGATAAGATAAGTACATTGGATAAAGTAAATATTGAAGCGGCAAAACTAAATAAAAAACAAAAAGTATTGATAGAAGTCAATATTTCAGGAGAGGAGTCAAAATTTGGCATCAAGCCCCGGGATTTATATGATTTCTTAATAGAAACATCCGGGTTTAAAAATATCCAGGTGTCCGGTTTAATGACTATGGCGCCTTTAACTGATGATTTTGAGCTAATAAGGGGGATTTTTAGGCAGTTAAGGATTCTTAAGGATAGTTCCGGCAGAGATTATACCGGTGCTAACCTGACTGAACTTTCAATGGGCATGAGTAATGATTATAAAATAGCAATTGAAGAGGGCGCCACAATGATCAGGGTGGGTTCCATTATTTTTAATTAATTTTTTAATTATAAAGGAGGGATTAATGAATAGATTTTTTAAGAGGACTCTTTCCTTTCTGGGTTTATCAGATGAAAATGAAATAGACTCAGAAAATACAGAAAAAAAAGAGAAAGTAAAGATAAAAAACAGAAGATTAAACGAAGAAAACAATACAATTGGAGCCATACAAAAAAAAGACATTTCAAGGAGGGAACATATTTTTATTTCAAAATCTCCGAGAAAAAGCCCTTTTATCCGGACAGGTAAAGACAGCTCGAAATCAAGAGTATTTATCGCGGAACCTGAGGAATTTGAAGAGATACAGATCATTGCAGATAATTTTAAGGATAATATTCCGGTAATAATCAATCTCCAGAAAGCAAACCAGGATCTGTCAAAAAGAGTAATTGATTTTTGCAGCGGGCTTACTTATGCGCTGGAAGGAAATATCAAAAAAGTAGCGGAAAAAGTTTTTCTGATTACTCCGTATAACGTTGAGGTTAGTTCAGAAGAAAAAGAGTTATTAAGGGAAGAGGGCTTTTACGACCAATTTTAAAAAAGGAGCTTTTTTGGATAACTATAAATTAGGAATAATTGGCTGCGGAAATATGGGTGAAGCTATTCTTAAAGGAATATTGGATTGTAATTTCTTAAAACCTGAAGAAATAATAATCTACGATAAGGATAATTACCGTGAAAGATACATCAAAAATAATTACAAAGTGTATGCTGCGAAAGAAATTACCGAACTTGTAAAAAAAGCCATGCATATACTGCTGGCGGTAAAACCTCAGGATTTAAAAGTCGTACTCGAAAAAGTTAAAATCAATTTTAATTACAAAGTAAATTCAATAATCAGCATTATAGCAGGGATACCGTCATGTTATATTGAAAAAATGTTAAGTTCAGATGCCCGTGTTGTAAGAATTATGCCAAATACTCCCGCATTATTTAGAAAAGGGATGGCTGTTGTAAGTAAGGGTAGATATGTAAAAAACAGTGATCTGATATTTTCAAAAGAGTTGATAAAAAGTGTGGGTGATTATTTATTAATTGATGAGAAATACCAGAATATTGCGACTGCTTTAAGTGGAAGTGGTCCGGCTTATTTTTTTCTTTTCTGCAAATATTTAATTGACGCAGGAATAAAAAAAGGTCTTAATCCTGAAATATCAAAAAAGTTAGTAACTGAGACTATGATTGGCGCGGGAATAACTATTAAAAAATCAAAAGGAAGTCTTGATAACTTAATTAAAAAAGTCGCATCTCCAGGTGGAACTACCGAAGCTGCACTGGAAGAATTTATACGGGGCAAGCTTGACAAGATAATAGTTAAAGCTGTAGAAAGCGCAAAAAAAAGAGCATATGAATTGGAAAAGTTTCTGGATTAAGTGGAAACATGCAAGAAATCAGTTAATTTTTTAAATTTTTATTGATATAATTTCTTTTATAGCTTATATCAGTACAATATTTAAAGAAATAATTATATAATAATTGGAGACAGATATATGATCGGTTAAAAATACCGGGAGGTAATTATGAGTATAAATTCAGAAAGCATCCAGAAAAAAGAATTTCATGTTGTATTTAAAGGATATAAACCTGAGGAGGTTGATAGTTTTTTAGATATTCTGGCAGTAGAATTTGAAAGATTACAAAGAGCATACCGGGAGCTAAAGAATAATGTGGAAAGGCTCAAATATGAGGGAAACAAAGAATCTACTGAAATGAAAAAGGTTATACAGGAAGCACTTGTCTCAGCGCATAGAATTGCGGAAGATATAAAGAAAAAAGCAGAAAAAGAGGCAGAAGAAATAGTAAAAACTAAAGTAATTGAAGAGGAAGAATCCTATAAAAAATTATTAAGAAATAAATTACAACTGGAAAAAGAAATTGAAGATCTGGACAAGGAATATGAAGGCTTTAAAGGAAAGATTTCTAAACTTGTAGATGATTTCAAAGAAGCTGCTTCAAGATTAGAAGAAAATAAGTTTCTTAATATATCAAGAACCGGCAAAGAAGATATTAATTTTGAAGAAAGCGGAATGAAGGAAGATTT
>CAYRJH010000002.1:20734-30498 GCA_964424685.1 uncultured Actinomycetota bacterium
CAAGAACCGGCAAAGAAGATATTAATTTTGAAGAAAGCGGAATGAAGGAAGATTTAAGTGTAGAAAGCAAAGAGGAAAAGGAATTGATCTATTCTGGGGAGGATGAATCGGAGACTTCCGGAAGTACGGAAGGAGTAATTGAAGAAGAAGTGACCGAAGAAGAGGATTCGGAGAAGATAGAATTCGAACCATTCAAGGGAAAAGAAGAGACCGAAGGAAAAGAACTGCGGGAAAGCGGGTTTGAGGATATCTTCGAGGAAAAAGAAGAACTCCGGGAAAAAGAAGATTCGGAGAAAATAGAATTCGAACCATTCAAGGGAAAAGAAGAAACCGGAGAAAAAGACCTGCGGGAAAGCGGATTTGAAGAATTTTTCGAGGAAAAAGAAGAACTCAAAAAAGAGGATTCGGAGAAAATAGAATTTGACGAGTCTTTTGAGGAAAAAGAAGAACAGGAAGACGAACAAAAAGAAGAGCAGGAAGACGAACAAAAAGAAGAAAAGCAGCGGGGAAATTATGAGGATTTTGAAGAAACAGAAGAAACGGGCGACTATTATAAGCCAAAGAGAGTAAAAAAGAAGATAGATATAGCGAATCCTGATATAATTAACGACTTCTTTAAGACTGATGAAGACTGAAAATGTTAAGTTAATCATAACACCTAATTCGGCTGTTAGCGGTGTATACGGAACTTATAAGGATAGGATAAAAATTAAGCTGAACTCTATTCCGGAAAAAGGCAGAGCCAATAAGGAACTAATAAAATTTATTTCAAATAAAACAGGGGTTCCAAGAAAAAACATAAAAATTATTGCCGGTGAAAAATCAATCTACAAAGAAATAAGTATAAACCATGATAAAGATTTAGATTTAACTTCAAAACTGCTTTCAGATTAAAAAAAAGTATTTTTTAAAAGTATAAATTAAAAATGAAAATAATATTAGTTATAGCCAGAAATAAAGAATTAGTTAAGAATATATCATCGATAAAATTGCAAAATTATAACGTAGTAATTTTAAATAACATTAAATTTATTAAACATTATTTAGAAGAATATATCCCGGAATTTATTATTTTATCGGAAGAATTTGAGAACCGTAAAGAGATTGCAGATTATATGAATGGCAATACCCAGGGTGAGTTATTCATAATAGGGTCGGGAGATAAGAGAAATACTATATCCAGAAATATCTATTTAGGCGGGGTTAAAAACACCGGAGATCTGGAAAGAGTGCTCCGTATCATTGATAATTTAGACTCTGGAGATAATATAAGTATAAAAAACAATTATAAAATTATACCCCAGCAGGTAATTTCGTTTTACTCAATCCAGGGAGGAGTTGGAAAAACAAGTATTGTTTTTAATTTTGCATGGTATGTTAAGAAAATTATTGAAGGCAGGGTATTAATTATAGATCTAAATTTCTGCGAAGGACCATCAGACTTAACAATTAATCTGGATCTGAGCTTATTACCAAATTTAAGCGTATTTATTGAAAAGATTGCCAGCGGTGAAAATTGTTTGAATAATTCCATAATAAATCTGGATGACGATAATAAAATAGATATACTGCAGCCGCCTCTATCCATTCATCAAAGTGATAAGTTCAATATTGATATGCTGGATAGTATAATTTATTCTGCCAGAAATAAATATGACATTATAATAGCTGATATTCCGTTCAGATATGACAATATATCACTGGAAATGCTTAATCTATCGACAACATCAATTCTGGTATTATCTCCGGATATGAAACTTGTTCCAAGGATAAATGATTTTAAAAAATTCCTCCCGGCAGAGCAGAAAAAAGGGATTATTTTTAATAAGGTAAGCCAGAGCAATAAAAAATATATAGATGAATGTAAAAATATATCCGGTATCCCGGTATATGATAGGATATCTCATATTCCCGAAGAAAATATAGAGAAAATTGCAAACGGCAGAGTTTCCTTTAATATTTTAAATTTACAGTCATTAATACCGGATCTAGTAAACTCTATTTTTTAAAAATGATTGAAGAAAAAAAATTATTTACAATTAAAGAGGTATCGGAACTGATTGGCATCAGTGAGTCAGAAGTAGTCAGGATGGTTATGTTAAAAAAATTAGCAGTTATAAGGCTTGGTAAAGCAATCAGGATAAAAGAAGATGATCTGGAAGAGTTTTTAAATGGATTTACCGGCAGGAGGGAGATAAGAAATGAGCATAAAGAACCGGTATTATATACGGCAGAGCAAATTGCTAAAATTCTAAAACTGTCAGTTGATAATGTATGGAATCTATTAAAAACAGGCAGACTGAAAGGATTTAAGGTAAGGGAAGGAAGAAGTTCCTGGAGGATTCCAGCAGACAGCCTGGACGATTTTATAGAAAGCAGGATCGGGCGGATAACATAATTTATTACAATGAGTGCTGATGAAGATAAAAAAACAGGATTTAATTTATGGGAAAAGATAGCGATAGCTGTAATTGTAATTTTAGTGATTATTATAATTTTATTGATTTTCAGCGAGGATATTAAAGAGTATATCGGAATCTTTAAAGAATGGTATGGAAATAAAAGCTGACCAGTAAAGATTTAATTTTTTTATCCTGTCTTTTTCTTAAGTATTCTTTTCCATTTAAAGCTATTAAAAACCAGTTTAAAAAACTTTATGGTATCGGTAATTGGATTTACGCTGCTTGTGAAGTTCTTATGATAAATGGTACTGATGGGTATATTTTTTATACAATAGCCGGACCAGCCGGATTTGATTATTAATTCCGGTTCTGTGTCAAAATTACCTGTTTCCAATTTTACGTTCCTTAATACTTCCACACTTATATATCTGAAACCGGATTGGACATCGCTTACTTTTTTGCCGGCAATACGAGAGATAATCCATGAGGTGATAATATTTGTGGCCAATCTTATAAAAGGCATATTTTTAGTATTACCCATCCTGTCTCCAATTATTAAATCAGGTTTTTCTTCTTCTAAGCTTTTAAGGAAATTTTTAATCTCATTTGTATCATGCTGACCGTCTGCGTCAATGGTTATAACTCCGGAGTAATTATTTCTAATAACATATTCAAAACCGGTCTTGAGCGACTGTCCCTTTCCTTTATTTATTAAATGCCTGAGTGGTATTATTTTAAAATTTTCCGGTATGGCGATTGATTTTACTGCTTTTAAAGTGCCGTCTGTTGAGCCATCGTCAACAATAATAATATCCAGTCCATATTTAAAACAGTTTTTAATTACTTTTTTAATAAATTCCTCTTCATTGTAAGCAGGGACAAGGATTGCAATTTTTTCGCTATAGTTTTTTTTCTTCAATTTTTTATTATTTCTTTCTTTCTTTAATTCTACGCTGATTGTTTTTAATTTTACTTTATTATTTTATAAAATTTTATTGTTTTTATAAAAAATTTATAAAAGCTGGTAGATTTTAGTTTCAGTAATAATCGTATCGACCTTAATGTCATGTTCTGATACAGGTAAAGCATCAACGATCTGAATATCAAAGCAGAGCGCGATTTTTTTTATTTTTTCCGGAATACAGGAAAGAATTTTATCGTAATAGCCCCCTCCGTATCCTAAACGGTTAAATTTTTTATCAAAACTTACTCCGGGAACAACAACAACGTCAATATCTGATATTTTTGCAGGTTTGCATAGTTCAGTAACTGGCTCCATTATGTTATATACACCGTTTTTTAACTGTATTGACAGGTCGGTTACAAAATAAAGTTCTAATTTATTATTATAAACACGGGGCAGGATTATATTCTTTTTACTTTTTAACGCTTCTCTAATGATTATAGTTGTATTGACTTCACTTCTAAAAGGATAGTATATAAGAATATTCTTTGAATTAATGTAATAGTCAGAATGAAGAAATTTCTCTGCTATTAAAATACTGCTTTTTTCTCTATACTCAATTGGAAGATCACTTCTATTTTTCTGGATTTTTTCCCTGATATTTTTCTTAAGAAGCTCAATTATCTTAAGACTCTTTTTATTCTTCATAAAATGCTATGCATAAACCTCCGGGTCCAAGATGAGTGCCGACAACTGCACCGATATCGAATCTCGAGATTTCTTTTGGGTTAAAGGTTTCCTTTAACCTTTTGTACATTTCAGCGCCCTCTTCTTTAAAATCAGAATCTCCCACAGCTACTATAAGATTTTGAGGATTTTTTACCATGGTTTCCATAGAATTAATCAATTCGGTTTTAGCCTGGTTCCATCTTCTGGTGGTTTTAAATTGGGATACTTCTCCGTCATGGATAGTAAGTATTGGTTTAATTTCCAGCAGTGAGGCAATAAGGCCTTTTGCTTTTCCTATTCTGCCTCCTTTTTTGAGGTATTCCAGAGTGCTGGGTACAAATAATACTTTAATTTTTGTTTTTAAATTATATACTTCTCTTAAAATCTCTTCTTTTGTTTTGCCCTCCAGTGCTAATTTAGCTGCTTTTATAACTATAAAACCAAGCGGATAAGAAACTAAATAAGAATCCACTATTTCTATATCTTTCCCGGGCATTTCTTTCTTTGCCAGTTCAGTAGAATTTATAGTGCCCGACATTTTTTTTGAGATGTGTATGGAGATTATGCTTTCATTATCTTTAAGGATTTCCGTATATATTTCAATAAAATCTTTAGGTGTGGGCTGGGTAGTAGTGGGTAACTTTTCAGCTGATCTGATTTTTTTATAAAATTCAACTGTGGTTATTTCCTTACCGTCATCTAAAAAACTTTCTTCACCAAAAATCACAGTAAGCGGAACAACTTTTATTTTAAGCCTGTTTGTTGTCTCTCTTGATATATCAGAAGTACTGTCGGTCACTATCGCTACATTGCTCATTTTCACTCCTTTATTTGTTTCTAATTATTACAACTTATGATTTTAAAAATATTTTCAACCAGTCCAATAAATGTCTTATTTATCCTATTTTATAAAGACATTTAATTTTAGCTTTTGTTTCAGATATATATACATGCATTTACCTCTGTGGGCAGTACCTTATAAAAGGTTTATAAGAAAATTAAAACGGAAAAGATAATTTGGAATTATTTAAAGTGACTAAAATAGGATTATTTAAATTTTGATATTCTTTTATATTAAAAATGGTTAATATTTTAGCTTTTTCTGGTATAATCTTTTTATTATTTTTCTACGGTTTATATTTCTTTTTAATTGTTTAATTATCCTGGAGTAAATAAATGAATTTTAAAAAATTATTTTTTATTAAAACTGCTAAATGTTTTTCTCTGGTTTCTATTATCATAATATTGGTATTTTTCTCTATTTATCTGGGAAGCTGTGATTCCAAACAAAGAGTTATAAAAATAGGCAGTCAATGCGTTCTTTCGGGTGAATATGAATCTTTCGGGGAAGAACAAATGCTTAGCGTCGAACTTGCTGTTTCCAAATTATCTCCGGTAAGGATAGGAGGATTTGATTACGATATTGAAATAGTTACCGGAGATGATGAAGGAAATCCTGAAAAAGCTTTCCTTGTTGCTCAGGAGATGAAGGATGAAGGAGTTTCAGCTGTAATCGGTTCTACATTTGACGGTACAACTGAATCTTCCCTGCCGGTATATGAAGGATATGGTATACCGATGATCTCACCGTTTGCTCAAAAGACCGAGGTTTCTAAAGCCGGAAATATTTTTTTTAGGATGATAATTAATAATAAGCAAAAAGTAGAAAATATTGCCAGATTTATCAATGATGAAATCAAACCCCAAAAACTAATACTTATAAACAATCGCGAGGAATATTCCATAAAATTAGTAGATTACCTGAAGCAGGTATTATCAGACTATGGAATAGAGACCGGAGATCCAATGTCCATAAATATAAGCGAAGAGGATGTATCTATTATTGCAGATAATCTTTTTATTGAAGGACCGGATACAATATTTTTTTGCGGTACCTATGATGAACTTGCTTCCATCATAGCAAAAGCAAAAGAAGTTGGTTTACAGTCAAGATTTATAACAGAGACACTTGGAATGGATGACAAAATTTTTGTTTTAACAGAGGTACAAGACCTGGAAGGTTTAATTGCAGTTATTCCGGAGCCTCCTTCACTTGCCAGGTATTCCCAGGACCCTAAAGCGGTTAGTTTCTGGAATGATTTTAATAATTATTTAACCCAGGTAGATGACCGCGATATAAGCATTGAAGGTCCGGGACAATATGCGCCCTATTGTTATGATTCTGTTTTTATAATAATTGAAGCTATGAAAAAAGCTAATTCCGTTTTACCTAATGATTACGTAAAGGAACTCAAAACTATCTCTTATAATGGAGTTACAGGTCTTATTGAGTTTGACTCTAATGGTGACAGATTAAATCCGGCGTCAACAGTTTTTATAGTAAAAGATGGAACCTGGGTAAGATATTAATCGGGAACTATAAAATTTAGTTTTTTGGGAACTATTCTAAAACTGGCCGGGAGCTTGCAAATATATTCTCCGTCTGCAAAGACACTGAAAGGATACTCGCTGTCAAGTGTAAGTGCAGCGGTTTTAAAAATCTCAACGTGTTTATCATATATATGTTTTCCCTCATATACCTTTGGAAAAATTTTTATAAAATGTATCTTGCTCATTTTTTTTATTATACATACATCAAAAAGTCCATCTTCAGGATCAGCTTCAGGGGTTATTTTCATACCTCCTCCGTATGTAGGCATATTTGAAGCTGCAATCATCATTCCGTAGATTTCCCTCTTATTATTGTCATAATTTATAAAGAACTTCTTTGGCCTGAATGTAATTAAAGTTTTATATACTGAATATGTATATTTTAATGGTCCTTTTATCGGAAAGCGGGTATTATTTGCGAGATAATTTACCTGCGAATCAAATCCTGAACCGGCAATACATAAGTAATAATATTTATCATTTATTATGCCAAGGTCAATTCTTTTTATTTTACCTTTCTTTATAATCTGACAGCATTTTTCAACATCGGGGGTTATACCAAGGGTTGTTGTTATATCATTGCCTGAACCCGTGGGTATGGCACCCATATTTTTATCGGTTCCGGCTAAAACATTTGCCATATAATGAAGTGTACCATCGCCTCCAACAGAGATAAAATTATGAAAATTTTTTTCAAGATTAATTTTTGTAATATTTATAATATCATCAAGACTCTTACTTATATGAATCTCGTGATCCATATTGAACTTTTTAAATTCTGATTCAATAATGTTTTTTATTTCCAGTGATTTTCCTTTTGCCGAAGCAGGATTTAAAATAATAAGTGTTTTCATTTTTTTAAGTCTTTCTCTTATAAATAATATTAATTAGTGTTTAACAACTATATTGATAAGTGTAAGAATTATATATAATCAATAATAGCAGTTACTGCAGATAACGGCTGCTAAATTTCAAATTGGTAACAGTTATCTTGAAGACATTTTATTAAATTTGACTATTTTTTGAAATAATTGTTTTTATTTTTTTAAAAATCTTCCATTAAAACACAACCTTAAGATTTATTGACTTTTTAATTTGCCTATTATAACCTTTAGTTGTTTCTTAACCACCACAAATTTTACAGGGGGTATCCAATGAATATATTTAATAAAATAGTTGTTGTCTTAATATTATTATTTTTAATTTGCCTTTCAATTGTTTCTATTGTTAATATTTTTGCAGAATATTTTAAGTGGTCAGACATTGCTTTAAGAGTTTTAAATCCGGAATATAGCATAAATAAATTTATTGCTGCTCTCGTTCTGCTGGCCATATTTGCCATCAGTATATTTTTAATATTAATAGAATTCTATAAAAAAAGAGCAAGAGTGGTAGATATCTCAAGCTCTAAAACGGGAAATGTTATGATGACACAGGAAACGATTAACGGCCGGATTAAAAATGAGGTACTGAAAGTTAAGGGTCTGGAAGAGATAAGGGTAAAAATATTTCCCAAAGCAAAAGGGATCATTATCAATATGGATACCATATTGAACGAGAATGTAGATATTTCTGGAAAGATGCAGGAAATAATAAAAGCAGCTTCAGGTATTGTATCGGATAAACTGGGTATAAATGTCATAAAAACCAACCTTACTGTAACCGGATTGGTTCCAGGAGAGGAAGAAAAAGAGGGGAATGAAAAAGAGATTGAAGGTAAGGAAGCCAGGCGGGAACTCGAAGGGCCAGCGGTAACCGAAAAGGTTTCTGACGAGTAAAAGGATAAAAAGTAAAAGAAAAGCAATGGTTAAATAAAAAGTGGATTTTAGCAGGCGGGCTTAGTATATCGGTAGTACATGAGCTTCCCAAGCTCAAGAGGCGGGTTCGACCCCCGTAGCCCGCTCCATTAATTAGCGGCAGTTTTTAGCATAAATTATATTAATAATATACTTTAACTTTAAAAAAAGCATTAAAGAGACTGATGCTTTTATTTAAGTAAAGTAACCGGTAAAAATCGGGTTCTTTTAGAAAAGGAGTATATAATATGGCGGATATACTGTCAGAGCTTGATAAATATATACCTGAAGGTAATCCCAGAAAATGGGCAAAACTTTCAAGCGATATTGATTTCAGAAGGCTTCAATTGACTCTTTTAAAAGAAATATTAATTGAGTTAAAACAAATTAATGCTAAATAATCAATGGTAGGTGATAAAATACACGCAGGACATATAACTGGTTTTTCTTTATATCCTAAGGATAGGATTGAGAAGTCGCTATACCTTAAGGATAATGAGATAGAAAATTTTTATACCTTACGGCACCAATCGGAATATTCTTTTACTTCGTTTTTTACTACTCTGAAATAAAGACTTTGCAGCCTTTTTGTAATAGGGCCCATTTCGCCGTTTCCGATAGGGCGTTTATCCACAAAACCTATAGGAGAAATCTGGGCTCCGGTCCCACAGAAAAATAGTTCATCTGCAGTATAAAGCTCCGTTCTGTCAATAGATCTTTCTATAATTTTAATATTTTCAACTTCCAGGGCAAGTCTTATTACTGTATCCCTGGTTATTCCCTCAAGTATATCGTCGGTAACAGATGGCGTGATTAGATTACCATTTTTGACAACAAAAACATTCATGGCACTTCCTTCGCTTACATGTTTGGTGCTAGCTGTTAAGACCAGCGCTTCATCATAACCATTTAAAAGCGCCTCTGTCTTTTGAAATGCAGCGTTTACATATGAACCTGATATCTTTGCCCGCGGAGGAATGGCATTATCCGAAATACGTTCCCATGAGGAGATACAGACACTGATTGGTTTACTTATATCAAGATACTCTCCGAGCGGTATGGAGTATATAAATAAATCCTGTTTATTACCAATTAATTTAGGTCCTATATTAAGACCGCTGTTATAGGCAAAAGGCCTTACATAACAATCTTCTGTGTACATTTCTTTCTTTAACAATTCCAGTGTTATATTACAGAGCTCTTCCAGGGAATACTTTATCTCTATCATCATTATTCTGGAATTAGTAATGAATCTTTTATAATGGTCTTCTATTCTAAAAACATAATTGGTTTTTGTTTTCCCGTTCCAGTAGCCCCTGATTCCTTCAAAGATTCCTGTACCATACTGCAGTGCATTGGTCCTAATATCTACCTTAGCCTCTTCAATCGGAACTATTTTTCCTTCAAAAAAAGCATATTTGGGTCTTTCCATAATTTCCTCTTTTGTAGATTTTAATTTAAGTATTTTACTTATTTTATTTTAATTTTGCAATTAATAATCAATTGTAATAACATAAAAATTTCTAAAATAATCCAAAGATT
>CAYRJH010000002.1:30598-32162 GCA_964424685.1 uncultured Actinomycetota bacterium
CTTTAGAACTTTTCTCAGGTTCTTCCAGAAAAATAACTTACTTTTTACATTCTTTCGTTTGTAAATTTCAGCTAATCCTAAAAGTTACCTCCTGTTCTAAAGTTAGTTAAATATAGCAAATAAGAATACTTATGTCAATAGCAATTTTGACATTTTTTGACATTTTTTGTAAAAAATTTTAAATGAATTGATGGAAAATAAAAAATCTTCAGAGATTATAGATAAATATAATAATTTTTAGTATTATTGAATAAATTAATACCATATCACATATATAATATAGCTCTCTTATTTAATATAAATAAGAGCCGGTAAAAACGATAGGTGAATAAAATAAAAAAATTTTATTACCTTATTATATAAGGAGAAATAAATGACAGTAAAAAAGCATTTTCCAGCTGAAGAAGCAAAAAAAATCGGAGAAGAACTCGGGATTGACTGGTCCAAATTTGATATTGAACAGTTTAGGGCAGGGATGGATGTAGAACTTGAGCACGGCAAAGTAGATCCAAATACCAATGTTTCTAATGACGACCCCCTGACAACCGGTAAAATTGCACTGGCACATCTGAATGAATTTCCTGACTATTATACAAGGCTCTTAAAAATGGAAGAAGAAGCAGAGGAGTACTGGGGAATAGAAGACTGAGGAGTAAACATATAACCGGATACAGCAGAAGTCATTAAGGTAACAAGATAGATAAAGTAGAAGACAGAGTCAGGATAATCACGATTAAAATTATCTAATTACGCCACCTCCTATAAGTATGTCACTATTGTAAAAAACAGCGGACTGGCCCGGCGTAATGGCCTTACGCGGACTGTCAAAAGTTATAACTGCTGAATTTTTACCTGTTATTTTTATTTCAGCCGGAGTTTCTCCGGAGTTATATCTTATCTTAACCATTGCGCTAAAAATATTACCGGGGGGGCTTCCGGCAATAAAATTAGTATCGTTGATTTTAAAAGATTTTTGAAGTATATCTTTTTCTTCACCTGCTATAATAATATTTTTTTCCGGTATTATTTCCTTAACGTAGAGCGGCTTTGAGTGACTTACCCCCAGTCCCTTTCTCTGGCCGATTGTATAAAAGATATAACCTTTATGCGTACCGATTATTTTACCTCCGGTATCAAGTACCGGGCCTTCTCCTATGCCTCTTATTTTTGATTGAATAAACGAATGATAACTATTTTCCGGTATAAAACATATATCCTGGCTCTCGCCTTTCTTTTTTAAAAAGGGAAAAATTTTTTTAACTTCCTCTTTTATATCGCTTTTAAGAAGTTTCCCCATGGGTGTTTTGATGTGGGATATCCGGTCCTGGCCAAGTTTCCATAATATATAACTCTGGTCTTTACTTTCATCGATTCCTTTTTTAATTTCATATAACCCCGATACTTTCGATTTTTCAATTCTGCAGTAGTGGCCGGTAGCAAGATAATTCGTGCCCAGAACCTTTATTTTTTCCAGAAGAGCCCCAAATTTAATGTGCCTGTTGCATTCAACGCATGGGTTGGGAGTCCGTCCTTTTTTATATTCAAAACAGAAAGGATTTATTAT
>CAYRJH010000002.1:32262-69567 GCA_964424685.1 uncultured Actinomycetota bacterium
CGCATGGGTTGGGAGTCCGTCCTTTTTTATATTCAAAACAGAAAGGATTTATTATCCTTTCTTCAAAGGGTTTAGTTAAATCCACTGTAATATGTGGGATATTCAATTTTAGAGATACCTTTCTTGCATTTCTTATATCATTTTCGGAACAGCAGGTCTTAAAACTATCTTTCCGGTCAAAATCATCAGGGAGCAGCTTTGCCGTAACGCCTACTACTTCCCAGCCGCTGTCTTTTAAAATTTTGGCGGCCATTGAACTGTCAATTCCTCCGCTCATAGCTGCGGCGACTCTTTTATTATTTTTTTTGTAAATGTTTGCAGAATGAGGTTTTGAGATATAATCTGTAATTAGATTCTGGAAGGCATCTAAAACTATTACGGGGACATACTTTTTTTCTTCAGGAAATTTACCCAGGCAGTCTTCTATATTTTTTTCTGTTATGAGAGTGGATTCAAGAATATCCTTATTTTTAATAAGAGTGGTAAGAAGACTTGCTGCGGCGATGGTATAACTGCAGCCTGCAGCTTTAAATTTAATATCACTTATTATATTTCCGGTTATTTTTGCAGTGAATTTTATATTAACGGAACAGGAAAATCCCATGGCTGTCCCCACAGCATGAGGCCGGGATACTTCTCCGGCATTTTGAGGTTTCTTAAAATGTTGTATTAATTTTGTATCCAAGTTTCTCATAAAAGCTATTTATTAACCTGATAATTATACGATATAATATAAAACATTATATACATTAGTTTTTATTTCATAAATTTTATATCTTATTACATATGATTAAGTCAAAAGGGATAAATAACGGAAAATTTTATTACAGTAATCTCTATAAAGATTATATTATTGATTTTGAAAATTTAAATGAATTTTACCAGTATGATTACAGAAAAATAGACAGCTACAGGAAAAGAATTCTTGATATAAATTACGACTATGATAAGAAAAAAAGATTAAAGATATATGATATTTTAAAAAAATATAATGAAAGCATCGGATGCGGTATTAAGACTATAGAGAATATCGAAAAGCTTAAAAGGGCGGATTCAGCAGTCATTATAGGGGGCCAGCAGCCCGGGTTTTTAAGCGGGCCAATATTTATAATTTTTAAAATACTTACGGTACTTAAGTTAAGCAGTTTTTTTGAGAAAGAATTTAAAATACCTTTGATCCCATGTTTCTGGAATGCATCTGATGACAGCAATTTGAGCCAGGCTGATAACCTGAATATAATCAGTGATAATAAAATCGTTAACATAAAACTTGACCTTTCTGATATAAACAAAAAAACAAGATATTCAGATATTTATCTCTCGCAAAGCAGGTTAGACGCAGCTATAGCGGAATTGGAAAAAATCCTCCATCCGACGGATTTTAAATCAGGTATTATTGATTTTTATAAAAGGATCATTGTTGATACTTTTAAAAAAGCTTCTTATACCGGCTCACATCCAGAAGGAAAAATAAATATTTCTACTTTTTTTTCAAGTTTGATTGCAGGGATGTTTTCCGGTTCCGGTATTGTAATTATAGATCCTTCTGATGTTGAACTAAAAAAAATAAGTCTTAATTTACTGGAATTTGATGTGGATAACCACTGTAAAATAAATAATTTAATAAACTCCGCCGGCAAGAAACTAAAGAAGAATGGTTATCAGAATCAATTAAATCCTGTACCTGGAACACTTAATTCTTTCTACTGCAGTGAAGGTAAAAGGTATAAAATATATTCAAATATGGATAATAAAAATTTATTTGAAATTGGAGATAAAAAATATAACAGGGTGCAGTTAAGGAATCTTTTTATAAAATATCCTTCAAACATCAGCCTTAATGTAGTATTAAGACCGTTATTTCAGGATAGCCAGCTGCCAGTTTTATGTTCAGTTTGCGGTCCGGGAGAAGCCGGCTATTTAGCCCAGCTAAAAACCGTATACGAATTATACAATTTAAAAATGCCTGTTATATATCCAAGATTTTCTGCAACAATAATTGAAAAAAAGATAAAAAAAATACTTGTAAAATTAGAGATTACAGAAAGAGAGCTGGGATTGGCCAGGGAAGAAATGATAAAAAAGAAAATCGATAAGAGGTTAAAAGTAAATATTCCGGAATTAATGCAAAAGATGGAAAATGATATTCAGGAAAGGTTTGAAAAGCTGGAGAAAACTTTAATAGATTTTGATATGAATATATCAAGTTCTTTTGATAGAATTAAAAGAAATATGAAAAAAGAAATTAAAGTTCTTAATAAAAAAATATATTCTGAACTAAAAAAGCAGGATGAATTTACATCTGAAAATATAAATAAAGTATATACAAATATTTTCCCTAATGATAATTTACAGGAGCGTGAAATTAATATATCAGCTTACCTGAATAAATACGGATTTGAATTTATAGATGAATTATATTCCAAAGTAGAACCATTTGATTTTTTACATAAATTTTTAGAGATCAGCTGATTATAAAAGGAAATATAAGGGTAAATAAAGTAAATGAAAAAAGGTTTTAAAAAAGAAATTAAAATAGATGCGCTTGCTTTCAGTCCCCATCCGGATGATGCAGAAATGGGCTGCGGAGGTCTGCTTCTAAAATTAAAAGATAAAGGATACAAAACAGGGATAATAGATCTTACCCTTGCCGAACTCTCCACCAATGGTGATCTGGAAACCAGGGGAAAAGAGACAAAAAAAGCGACAAAAATACTTGGGCTGGATATAAGGGAAAATCTGAAACTTGAAGATACCAATATAAAAAATGATTTTGAAAGCAGGTTAAATGTAATAAACGTTTTGAGAAAATACAGACCTGATCTGGTTCTTATACCTTTCTGGAGAGACAGGCATCCCGATCACGAAAACTCCTACAAACTGCTAAAAGATTCAATATTTATTTCCGGACTTAAAAAGTTTAAAGCTGATTTTGACGCTTTCAGTCCTTATCTGGTAATCAGTTACATGCTTCATTATGAGTTTAAACCCAGTTTTATCGTTGATATAAGCAAGTATTATAAGAGAAAATCCGGTGCAGTTGCTGCTTATAAATCCCAGTTTTACAGTAGTTTAAAGAAAGACGCAATTACCCACATAGCTTCTAAATATTTCTTTGATGTAATTAACAGCAGGCACCAGTGTTCTGGATTGAAAGTAAGGGCTGAATACGGGGAACCATACTACATAGAATCCGATATTAAAATAGAAGACCCTCTGGAATTTTTTAAATATCTTAAATAATAAATGTTAAATATTAACAATAATACGGGAGCACGTTTATAAGATGAATATCGGGATAACCTGTTACCCTACCTATGGAGGGAGTGGCGCCGTCGCAACTGAACTGGGCATAGAGCTGGCAAAAAGGGGTCATAAAATTCATTTCATAAGTTATGGCTTTCCATTCAGGCTTAAAAGATTTTATAAAAATATCTTTTTTCATGAAGTTGAAATGCTGGAATATCCTCTTTTTAAGTACCCCCCCTACAGTCTGTCACTTAGCGCAAAAATGGCTGAAGTCATAGAAACCGAGAAGCTTGACCTGCTTCATGTACATTATGCCATGCCTCATGCTGCATCAGCATATCTGGCTAAAAAGATATCAGGGGACGGGAGAATAAAGTATATAACTACCCTGCACGGCACGGATATAACACTGGTAGGCAACCACCAATCATTTTTTAGAATCACAAAATTTAGCATAGAAGAAAGTGACGGAATTACCTGTGTTTCAAATTATTTAAAAGAAACCACCTTAAAAGTTTTTAAAATAAATAAAGAAATAGAGGTGATTTATAATTTTGTGGATACTGAAAAATATAAAAGAATTAAGGTTGATAGGGAAAATATTGGTTTTATAGATAAAGACGATAAAGTAATTATGCATATTTCTAATTTCAGACCGGTAAAAAAAATAGAAAATATAATAAAAGTATTTTGCAGGGTAGTAAGGGAGGTAAAAAGTAAATTGCTCCTTCTTGGTGACGGGCCTGATTTATGCAGAATCAGGAATATGGTAAATAGATTAAACCTGGAAAATAAAGTATTTTTCCCCGGTATACAGGAAAACATAATACCGCTTCTAAGCCTCAGTGATTTATATATGCTCCCATCAAAAAGTGAAGGATTCGGACTTTCAGCACTCGAGGCTTTAAGCTGCGGGGTCCCTGTTATAGGTACTAATGTCGGTGGACTTAAAGAAGTGATTGAGCAGGGAAAGTCGGGTTATACTTTCAATCCTGCGGATATTGATTCTATTAGTGAAGCAGCCGTGAAGATACTTAAAAACGAAGAAATCAGATTGGAAATGAGTGTTGAAGCAAGAAAAAGAGCGAAAAATTTTGACAGCAAAATAATAGTTCCGCAGTATTTAAAATATTATGAGAAAGTTTTAAACAATTAGGAAGCTTATTATTTTAAAGATTTACAGGTGTAATTTAAAAAAGTAATAACCGGTCCATTGCACAGTTCTGATGAAAAATACAGGTTAAAATATTACCCTGAAGCCAGAGACGAATTTTCATTTTTTTTCATTTTTTAATTGTCTTAGTTATTTATCTATGTTAATATATTTTCTCAAATAAATTTTTGATGGTTATCATGAATACAAACAAAGAAAGATTTTTAAATAGAATAAAAAACAGTTCTTCAAGTACCTGTTTTAGCGGCATAAATAATACTGCTGGTCTTTCACTATGTATTCTTTTAATTTTAGTCTGTCTATTACTTCTGGTCGGTATTCTATCCTAATTTCAGGATAAGTATATTTTTATAAGTTTAAAATAAAAAATCCTGAAAATTCTTTTATAAGTAGTCCTTATGGTAGTTATGTCTTATAATTGAAATATTATAAAAAGTAAATTATAAAAAATTAAAGAATTAAAGGATAATTTTTAAAAAGGAGGAAAATTGAGAAGCGATATTATGAAAAAAGGAGTTGAGAGGCTTCCTCACAGGTCTATTTTTAAATCACTCGGGCTTACCGACGAGGAAATAAAAAGGCCGTTTATTGGAGTGGTAAATTCGGCAAATGAATTAATACCCGGCCATATGCATCTTGATAAAATTGCTGAAGCGGTTAAAGCGGGAATCAGGATAAGTGGCGGTACGCCCCAGGAATTTTCGACTATCGGTGTGTGTGACGGCGTGGCCATGAATCATATCGGGATGAAATATTCTCTTGCAACAAGGGAAATAATAGCCGACAGTATAGAAGCAGTGGCTATGGCTCACCCTTTTGATGGCCTGGTATTAGTACCATGCTGCGATAAGATTGTCCCGGGAATGATTATGGCGGCGCTCAGATTGAATATTCCTTCTATCATAGTAAGCGGAGGGCCGATGATGGCCGGAAGATTTAAAGAACAGAGCATCGACTATAGCAGCTGTTACGAAGCTATCGCTAAATACAAAAAAGGTAAATACACTGATAAAGACCTAAAAGAAATAGAAGATGAGGCCTGTCCCACATGCGGGAGCTGCTCGGGAATGTTTACGGCTAATTCAATGAACTGCCTCTCGGAGGCTATTGGAATTGCTTTAACCGGAAACGGCACGATACCTGCAGTTTATTCTAAAAGATTAAGGCTGGCAAAAAACGCGGGAATGAAAATCATGGATCTGGTGGCTAATAATATAAAGCCAAGGGATATCATAACACTGGAAGCGGTTAAAAACGCAATTGCGGTTGATATGGCGCTTGGCTGTTCGACCAATACTATCCTTCACCTTACAGCAATTGCTTATGAAGCAGGCATAGACTTTAACCTGAGACTTGTAAACGAAATAAGCAGTAAAACACCCAATCTATGCAGATTAAGCCCTGCCGGCAGTCATCATCTTGAAGACTTATATTATGCTGGCGGAGTAGAGGCGGTAATGAATGAGCTCTTAAAAAATGGGCTTATTAACGGAGAAATAAAAACTGTAAGCGGGAAAAAAGTAAGTGATAATATATCAGGCGCAGAAATTTTAAACAGGGAAGTCATAAAAGAGGTTAAAGATCCTTATATTAAGGATGGAGGTCTTACCATTTTATGGGGTAATCTGGCCCCTGGAGGATGTGTGGTTAAAAGATCTGCAGTGGACCCATCGATGTACCATTATAAAGGAAAAGCAAGAGTATTTGACAGTGAAGAGCAGTCTCTGGAAGCTATAATGAATGGAAAGGTAAACCCGGGAGATGTGGTGGTAATAAGATACGAAGGTCCGAAGGGAGGTCCCGGAATGCGTGAAATGCTTGCACCCACATCGGCAATTGCAGGAATTGGTCTTGACAAGGAAGTTGCATTAGTTACAGACGGCAGATTTTCAGGAGCGACAAGAGGTGCCTCTATCGGTCATGTGTCACCAGAAGCGCAGGCAGGTGGGCCTATTTGTATTGTAGAGGAGGGGGACCTAATCGAAATAAATATAACAGAAAACACGATAAGTCTCCTTTTAAGCGATGAAGAAATAAAAAGAAGAATGAAAACATGGCAGCCTCCTGAATCAAAGATAAAGGGAGGTTATCTTGCAAGATATTCCAGGATGGTAACCTCGGCATCGGAAGGAGCCGTGCTTAAGTAATTTTAATAGTAGAGTTTCCCAGGGATCATAGTTTAAAATTATTTGGATGGTTATTTAAGTTTTTTAAAAAAAATATAAAATGTAACATAAAAATGATATAATTATCAAACTATTTTATTTGTTATAAAGTTGTTACAAATACTTGGAAGTGAGTTTATTATGAGTAAAATAACAGGCGCACAGATGATAATAAAATGCTTAAAGGAAGAGGGAGTAGATGTGGTATTCGGCTATCCAGGCGGAAAGGTAATACCCCTGTACGATGCATTATTTGACAGTGATATAAGGCATATACTGGTAAGACATGAGCAGGGTGCGGCGCACGCAGCGGATGGTTATGCAAGGGTAACCGGTAAAACAGGCGTTTGTATTGCTACCTCTGGTCCGGGCGCAACCAATCTTGTGACCGGTCTTGCCAACGCACACATGGATTCAATACCGATAGTAGCCATAACCGGACAGGTCGGTACAGCCCAGATAGGTACGGATGCATTTCAGGAAGCTGATATAACGGGTATAGCCGCACCTATAACCAAACATACTTATCTAATAAAAGATGTTAAAGATCTGCCCATAGTAATAAAAGAAGCTTTTTTAATAGCATCTACGGGCAGGCCGGGTCCTGTTTTAATTGATATACCTGTTGATATACAAACAGGGCTGATAGATGAAAATTCTAAGGCAGATGTAAATCTGCCCGGATATAAACCCACGCTCAAAGGAAATCTAAAACAGGTTAAAGATGCTGCAAAAAAAATAGCCGAAAGTAAGAAACCGGTAATTTTTTCAGGAGGAGGGGTAATTATCTCGGGTGCAAGTGAAATTTTACAGGAATTTGTAAAAGTTGCCAGGATCCCGGTAATAACTTCACTTTTAGGAATGGGCTCATTTCCTGAAACCGATCCTTTATCCTTGAGTATGGCCGGAATGCACGGGACAAAGTATGCAAATCTTTCTTTTACAGAATGTGATTTGATTATTGCGGTAGGCGTTAGATTCGATGACAGGGTTACCGGTAAATTATCAGAATTCGCGCCCCGGGCAGATGTAATTCATATTGATATCGATCCTGCAGAAATCGGGAAAAATATTAAGGTACTTATTCCTGTTGTTGGAGATGCAAAAACTGTTCTTGCGGACTTAAAAATTGAATATGAAAAATATATTGAAAAAAAAGGGATCCCGGACAGGAAGGAATGGCTGGCAAGAGTAAAGAAATTAAAGAAGGATTTCCCTCTAAAATATGATAGGGAATCTAATACGGTAAAACCTGCTTATGTTGTTGAAAAAATTTATGAGCTGACCGCAGGTGACGCCATAATCTGTACCGAAGTCGGTCAGAACCAGATGTGGGCGGCACAGTTCTACAAATACACTAAACCGAGAACACTTGTTTCTTCAGGAGGTCTTGGAACCATGGGTTTTGGGCTGCCGGCATCGATAGGTGCAAAAGCAGGAAAACCGGATAAAACAGTAATAGATATAGCAGGAGACGGAAGCATACAGATGGTATCCCAGGAACTCTCAACTGCGGTTGCAAATAAAATTAATATAAAGATCATGCTTCTAAACAACGGCTACCTTGGCATGGTAAGGCAGTGGCAGGAATTTTTCTGGAATAAAAGGTATTCTCATACCTGTATTGATAACTGTGTTGATTTTGTAAAGCTGATTGAGGCATATGGCGGTGTTGGCTTAAGGGTAACCAAAAAGGAAGAAGTTGAAGGTGCCATAAAAAAGGCTCTTGAAATAGATAATGTAGTACTTGTAGATTTCAGGATAGATAGAGAAGAGAATGTATATCCCATGGTGGCACCTGGCTCTTCAATAAGCGAGATGTTAGACAGTGTTTAAAAAAAAGTACATATAGGATAACAGGTGACAACATGAATCATATTATATCGGTTTTAGTCGAAAATAAAGCAGGAGTACTGGCAAAAATATCCGGGCTTTTCAGCAGAAGGGGCTTTAATATCGAGAGTCTTGCAGTGGGTCCTACCGAAGATGATAAAATATCCAGGGTTACAATGGAGGTTGAAGCAGAGGAGCACAGCATCGAACAGATTATAAAACAGCTCTATAAACTTATAAATGTAATAAAGATCCAGGAGCTGGACCCTTCAAATATTGTTGAAAGGCAACTTGTCCTAATAAAAGTGAATGCTGATTCTAAAACAAGACCTGAAGTGCTGGAAATAGTAAATGTTTTCCGTGCAAATATAGTCGATGTGGCCAAAAAAACATTAATGATTGAAATTACCGGAAAAAGCCGGAAAGTAAAAGCGCTGGAAGACCTCTTAAGGCCTTTTGGAATAGTTGAACTGGTAAGAACGGGTAAGATTGCCTGTACAAGGGGCAGTAAGTATTAAGGACTGAAACCGGAAGCCAGTAGATTTATATAGTTTGTTTGTTTGAATTTAGAGAAGTTAAGTTATAAAAACCTGTTTTATTATTTATTGTATTTATAATGGATTTGTTATTTATGAGTAATATATTATAAAATTATTAGAAAGGGATTAGTAAGATGATAAAAAAATACATAATGACTCCCGGTCCTACGCCTATTTCAGAGGAAGTGCTGCTGGAGCATGCAAGACCCCTTATGCACCATAGATCTCCAGAGTTCTCAAAGATATTTATAGAAGTAACTGAAAAATTAAAAAAATTATTTAAAACTGAAAATGATGTGTTTATACTGACCTCATCGGGAACGGGTGCAATGGAAGCGAGTGTCGTTAATTTCTTTTCCGTAGGGGATAAGGTGCTGATAGCGAATATCGGAAACTTTGGGGAAAGATTCAAGAAAATCAGCACAAAGTTTGGATTGGAGGTTATCTCCCTTGATTATGAGTGGGGAGACTCTGCTGATCCCGATGATATTAAAAAAGCCCTGGATGACAATGCAGATATCAAGGGAGTCATGGTTCAGTTCAGTGAAACATCAACAGGTGCAATAAATGACATTAAAGAAATAGGAAGTATTGTAAAAAATTATCCTGCTATTTTGATAGTGGATGCTATAAGCGGTCTTGGAGCATCGGATCTTGAGACTGATGAATGGGGGCTTGATGTTGTAATAGGTGGTTCACAGAAAGCATTGAGCGCTCCTACAGGCGCTGCGTTTATAAGTGTCAGTGAAAAAGCCTGGAAACTTAATGAAAAGTCGAATGTCCCAAGGTTTTATTTTGATCTGGCAGCTGCAAGAAGTTATTCACAGAAAACACCGCCGCAGACACCCTGGACACCGGGGATATCAATAATAGTAGCCATGAATAAAGCTCTGGATATATTATTTGAGGAGGGACTGGAAAAAGTATTTGACAGGCACAGGATAATGGCGCTGTCCGCGCAAAAAGCAATAGAAAAATTGGGTCTTGAGCCCCTGGTTAAGGATAAAAACAAAAGAGGATTTTCTGTAACTTCCATTGTAGTTCCTGACGGAATGGATGCCAAAGAGATTACAAAAACAATGAGGGTAAAATACGGGGTGACTATTGCCGGAGGGCAGGGTAAGCTTGCCGGTAAGATCATAAGGATAGGACATCTGGGGTATTTTGGAATATTTGATATTATTATTGCAATATCTGCACTGGAGATAACACTCAAGGAACTTGGATATGAATTTGAGATAGGTTCCGGTATTGCGGAAGCAGAAAAGATTTTTATAGAAAATAATTATTTAAATCCCTGACGTACTGTTAGAAAGAGAGTGTCTGGATTTTGGAAAATATTGATAAGAAATTAGCAGGTACCGATGGGAAATAAAATATATAATTGATATAGTTTTATTATTTAATAATTATGAATAAGATATATATGGAATTAACAGGTGGTAAAATATGAATAAAAAAGTAATAATAACTGATGGTATTTCGGCTGAAGCAAAGAAAAAACTTGAAGAGCATTTTATTGTAGAGGAGAAGAAAGGACTGACACCGGAAAAGCTTAAAGAAGAGATTAAAGGTTTTAATGCTATAATTATCAGAAGCGCCACAAAACTTACCGCTGATATTATTGAGGCTTCGAATAAGCTGGAAATTATCGGAAGAGCAGGTATAGGAGTTGACAATATCGATATTCCAGCGGCAACTAAAAAGGGCATTATTGTTGTTAATGCACCAACCAGTAATGCCGTTACTGTTGCTGAGCATACCATTGCTTTGATGCTTTCACTTGCAAGAAAAATTCCAGAAGCAAATTTCACTCTAAAAAGCGGGAAGTGGGAGAAATCAAAATTTAAAGGCATTGAGCTTGAGGGCAAAACGCTTGGAATAGTCGGGTTTGGACAAATAGGGGGCCTGGTTGCAAAAAAAGCTATAGGGCTGGGCATGAAAGTAATTGCTTATGACCCGTTTGTATCAGAAGATAGATTCAGACAGCTTGAGATAAAAAAAGCCGGCAAGTTGGAAGATATTTATAGTGAAGCTGATTTTATTAGTATTCATCTTCCAAAAAACAAAGATACTCTTGGAATGTTTAATAAGGCTGAGTTCTACAAGATGAAAAAAGGAACAATAATATTAAATGTTGCAAGGGGAGGAATTATTATTGAGAAAGATCTTGCTGAAGCTATAGAGGGGGGGCAGATAGGCGGAGCGGCGCTTGATGTCTATGAAACGGAACCATGCATAGATTCCCCTGTTTTTAAATTGAACGAAGTGATTTGTACGCCTCATCTGGGCGCATCGACCACAGAAGCACAGGATAGAGCAGGAATTATAATTGCGGACCAGGTTATAGACGTTCTTAACGGGAAAACTGCGGCTTTTCCGGTTAATGCGCCTGCTGTAAGGCCTGAACTTATGAGTATACTTTCGCCTTTCTTTGAATTGTGTGAAAATCTCGGAAGCCTTTTTATAAATTTATTTGAGGGTAACCTCGATAGCTTAAAAGTAGGCTATTACGGTAAGATATCGGATTATGATGTTAGAATTCTAACATCAATGATACTGGTAAAAATACTGGAAAAATACTCGGCAGAAACTGTTAACCTGGTAAATGTAGACCTTTTGACCAGAGAAATGGGTCTTAAGGTAAAGGAAGTAAAAAGCAGCCAGTCAAAGGATTTTATAAATTTAATTACACTGGAGGGAAAAGGTAAAGATGGGGAATTTTCTATTTCAGGGACTACTACAGGTAAAAAAGACACACCCCGGTTTATAGCCATTGATAAATTTGAAATAGATATGGTTCCTTCTAAATATATGGCGTTTATAAGATATGAGGATATTCCCGGGCAGATTGGAAAGATAGGAACTGCTTTTGGCAAACTGAATGTAAATATTGCCTCAATGCATGTAGGCAGGAAGAAACTGAGCGGGGACGCAGTAATGGGATTAAACCTGGATAACGAAGTAACTCCCGAAATGCTTGAGGAATTCAAGAAGTCATCAGGTTTTAAAAATATAAAGATAGTCAATCTTTATTAATTAGAAAAAGTAAAAGTTTTTAAAAATGCATTTTAATAAGGTATTATAAAAAGTTTTTTAATATTAAAAAAGATAACAGGGTAATTTAGTAATTTAAATAAAATAGAGCAAGAAGGTAAGTTAGCACTATGGAGGATAAGAAAGAAAAAATTTATATATTTGATACAACACTGCGTGATGGTGAGCAGGCTCCCGGTATTCACCTGAATACAAAGGAAAAATTGGAAATTGCCCGGCAGCTTGCAAAGTTAAATGTTGATATAATAGAAGCTGGCTTCCCAATATCATCCAAAAGTGACTTTAATTCTGTAAAGGAATTATCAAAAAAAATTAAAAACAGGAAAATAGCAGCTCTGGCAAGAGCAAATTTTAAGGATATAGAAATAGCCGGGGAAGCTCTTAAAGAAGCAGAACAGCCGGTAATTCATACTTTTATCTCTTCATCGGATATTCATCTTAAATATCAGTTAAAAAAAAGCAGGGAAGAAGTAATGGAGCTGGCAGGAGAAGCGGTAAAAAGAAGCCTTAAATATACTGATACGGTTGAATTTTCGGCTATGGATGCAACTAGAAGCGACCCTGTATTTCTGTGCAGGTTATTTGAGGTCGCCATTAAAAACGGAGCTAAAATTATAAATGTTCCGGATACGGTAGGATATACCATTCCGGATGAGTTCGGTAGAATGATTGAGTATATTTTTGAAAATACAGCAGGAATCGGAAATGTAATAGTAAGCGTTCACTGTCATAACGATCTCGGCCTGGCCGTTGCAAATTCACTCATGGCTGTAAAGTATGGTGCAAGACAGGTAGAATGTGCGGTAAATGGTCTTGGCGAGAGAGCCGGCAATGCATCGCTTGAAGAGATTGTAATGATTATAGATACCCGTAAAAAAGACCTTGGAGTATATACCGATATTAATATAAGTGAAATTACAAGGACAAGCAGTATCGTGAAATCATTAACGGGCTATGTTGTTGCGCCCAATAAAGCGATAGTGGGTAAAAATGCATTCAGTCATGAAGCCGGGATACATCAGGACGGGATGCTGAAAGACAGGTCAACCTATGAAATAATCAAGCCCGAAGATATTGGACTCAAATCATCAAAACTGGTAATGGGCAAACATTCGGGGAGGCATGCATTTGCAGAGAGGCTAACAGAGCTTGGCATACATCTGGCAGAAGATGATATGGAAAAGGCTTTCGAAAGATTTAAAGACCTTGCCGAAAAAAAAGGAGCTATAAATGATGAAGACATCAGGGCAATAGCGGAAAATGAAATGCGTGAAGTCACGGAACATTTTTCACTTAAATATTACAGGGTCCAGAGCGGTTCGGATATAAGTGCGACTTCTACAATAGGGATAGAAATAAATGGGAAGGTGCATGAAGATTCTTCAGAAGGGGATGGTCCCGTAGACGCTTCATTTAAAGCAATTGATAAGATAGTAAAAATAAATGCAAAGTTAATTGAATATAACATAGAGGCCGTGTCCGGCGGTAAAGATGCGCTGGGGTCGGTTAAAGTGGTGGTGAGCACCAATGGCATAGAAGTAATGGGCAGCGGCATAAGTACGGATATAGTCGAAGCAAGCATAAAGGCATATATTGATGCAATGAATAGAATTATAGAAAATGAAGGATAATTTTTAACCGGAGAGGAAATTTTAAAAAAGTGGACAGTAAAAACAAACCACAAACTATTGCACAGAAAATACTTGCATACCACTGCAGCAGAGACCATGTTTCAGAGGGTGAAATAATAAATGCAAATGTTGATATTGTGCTTGGGAATGATATTACACTTCCTTTAGCTATTGGAGAGTTTGATAAAATCAGTACGGGTAAAGTTTTTGACAGGGAAAAAGTTGTTGTAGTACCTGACCATTTTGCTCCAAATAAGGACATAAAATCTGCCTGGCAGTGCAAGTTTATCAGGGAATTTGCACGGGAGCAGAATATTAAAAATTATTTTGAAGTAGGGAAAATGGGTATTGAACATGCACTGCTTCCTGAGCTGGGGCTTGTACTGCCCGGAAACCTTGTGGCTGGAGCAGATTCCCATACCTGTACTTACGGTGCCCTAAACGCTGCATCAACAGGAGTCGGAAGTACGGATGTGGCTGTTGCAATGGCTACAGGAAAATTATGGTTTATGGTTCCGCGAACTATTAAGTTTGTTTACAGCGGAGATTTGAAACAGTGGATAACAGGCAAGGACCTGATATTGTATACCATTGGCCTGATAGGTGTGGATGGCGCACTTTACAAATCCATGGAATTCAGCGGTCCTGCCGTAAGCAAACTATCTATGGATTCAAGATTTACAATGTCCAATATGGCTATAGAGGCGGGTGGAAAGTTTGGAATATTTGAGTTTGATGATAAAACAGAAGAATTTTTAAAATCAAGATCTGACGGTAATTATAAAATATTCAAAAGTGATTATGATGCAGAATATGAAAAAATATACAATATAGACTGCTCGGATATAGAACTCCAGGTAGCAGCTCCGCATCTTCCTTCAAACGCCAGAAACGCGAGGGATTTAGCTGATATAAAAATTGACCAGGTAGTAATAGGTTCCTGTACGAACGGAAGGATCGAAGACCTTAAGATTGCGGCAGAAATTTTAAAAAATAGGAAGGTTAATGATAATTTAAGAACTATAATAATTCCTGCTACCCAGAATATATATCTCGAAGCATTAAAAAAAGGTTATATTGAAATATTTATAAATTCCGGTTGTGCCGTAAGTACTCCAACATGCGGGCCATGCCTGGGCGGACATATGGGCGTACTTGCAGAAGGAGAAAGGGCAGTGTCAACAACGAATAGAAATTTTGTAGGAAGGATGGGCCATCCGAAGAGCGAAGTGTATCTAAGCGGTCCTGCTGTTGCAGCCGCATCTGCCATAGTGGGAAGGATAGCAACACCCGGGGAGGTTATTTGATGATATTAAAGGAAAAAGTAATAAAGTACGGCGATAATATTAATACAGATGTAATAATACCGGCCAGGTACCTCAATACTATAAGCGAAAATGAACTTGCCTCACATTGCTTTGAGGATATGGACAGTGGTTTTATAGAGAAAGTAAAAGAAAGAAAAATAATAGTGGCGGGCAGTAATTTCGGCTGCGGTTCTTCCAGGGAGCATGCCCCTCTTTCAATAAAAGCGAGTGGGGTTAAAGCAGTAATAGCGGAATCATTTGCCCGTATATTCTTCAGGAATGCAATAAATATAGGGCTTCCTGTCATAGTAAGCGATAAAGCAAGCAGTCTTATAGATGACAGGGATGAACTTGAAATAGATTTAAGCAGCGGTGAGATTAAAGATGTTACAAAAAATAAAGTTTTCAAGGTAAAACCGCTTCCTGATTTTATCCAGGGTATAATAAAAAGCGGTGGTTATATAAATTTTACCCGGGAGAACATAAAAAAAAATTAGCTTAAGGAATAATTTAATAACATATAAAAAGAAAAAAATGAGTAGTGAATTAAAAGATAAAATATACATACTGGATACGACTTTAAGAGACGGTGCCCAGAGGGCAGATATATCTTTTTCGGTCAATGACAAGCTGCAGCTTATTGAAAGATTTGATGATATCGGTATTGATTATATTGAAGCAGGGTTCCCTGCTTCAAATCCAAAGGAGATGGAACTATTTGAAAAGCTGAAGGAAAGGAAGTTCCAGTATTCTAAAATAGTTGCATTTGGGATGACAAGGTATAAAAACGTTAAGGTAGAGGATGATAGTAATATAAAACAGTTGATCCAGTCCGGAGTGGATGCCGTATGTATCGTGGGTAAAGCTTCTTCGCTCCATACCCTGAAAGTGATTGAAACAACCCTTGAGAATAATCTGGATATGATTTCAAGTTCTATAGAATATTTAAAAAAATATTTTCCCGAAGTTATTTTTGATGCGGAGCATTTTTTTGACGGCTTCAAAGAAAATCCGGAATATGTGCTGGAGACATTAAGAGTAGCGATGGAGGCGGGAGCAGATTATCTATGTCTCTGCGATACGAACGGGGGCATGCTTCCTGATGATGTCATAGATATAATAGATAAAGTTAAGAGGAAAATGAAGGCTACTCTTGGAGTGCATTTTCATAATGACAGCGGCTGTGCTGTTGCCAATACTGTAATAGCTGTAAAAAAAGGCATAAAGATGGTACACGGGACGATAAACGGTTATGGAGAAAGATGCGGTAACGCAGATCTGTGCCAGATAATTCCCAACCTGGAAATAAAATTAAAGAAAAGCTGCCTGAAGGAAGACAGTTTAAAACATTTGACCAATCTTTCAAGATTTGTGAGTGAGACTGCAAATCAAATTACTAATCCCGGGCAGCCCTTTGTAGGACGGAATGCATTCAGCCATAAGAGCGGTCTGCATGTAAGCGGTATAAGCAAATTGTCAACGGCATTTGAGCATGTCAGTCCCGAGACTGTCGGTAATACAAGAGAAATACTTATATCCGAGCTTTCCGGAAAGAAATCAATAATCCTGAGGGCAAAAGAATTTGGAATTAATCTTGAAAATGATTTAGAGAAGGTCAGTGAGATATTAAATAGAATTCAAAATCTGGAGCATAAGGGTTATCAGTTTGAAGCTGCTGATGGAAGTTTTGAACTGCTGGTTAAGGAAGTTGCAGGAATAAAAAAGAAATTTTTTAAACTGGAAAGCTTCAGGGTATTAAATGAGAAGAAGGAAAACGGCAGCATGATGTCCGAAGCTACGGTAAAAGTGCAGATAAACGGAAGCAGGATAATCGAAACAGCAGAAGGCAACGGTCCTGTTAATGCTCTGGATAGAGCTTTAAGAAAGGCGATTCAGAGCTGTTATCCTGCGCTGTCAAAAATAACCCTTACAGACTTTAAAGTCAGGGTACTGAATGAGAAGAGGGGTACCGAAGCGGTAGTAAGGGTTTTGATTGAATCGTCGGACGGCAAGAAGAGCTGGGGTACCATAGGAGTTTCAGAGAATATAATCGAAGCCAGCTGGCAGGCTCTGGAAGACAGCGTTATATACGGACTCATGCATGTGGAAAATAGCGAATAAGACTTTGAACGGATAAAATAACCCCTGCCAGAAAATAACCTGTTATCCGTAATAATAAATTTAAGAAGTGAAAACCATAAGGTATATCTATACAAGTTATAACAAAAAAGGAACCCTATTATGGTATATGGTAAAAAGATAACTCTGTCCACAGAAGGATTTTCAGATATCAGGGATATTACAAGTGATGTGAAAAGTATTGTTTTAAAATCCGGCATAAAGGATGGGCTTGTAAATATTTCTGTAATTGGTTCCACCGCATCAATTTCAACCATAGAATATGAGCCCGCTCTTGTTGAAGATGTACGCGACCAGCTGGAGGAGTTTGTCCCGAGCACCAGGCATACGCGGCACTCTCAGACATGGGGGGATGATAATGGATTCTCTCACATAAGGGCCACACTTATGGGTCCCGGAATTACCGTGCCGGTTTCAGCCGGTGGGTTAGTTTTAGGTACATGGCAGCAGATAGTTGTTATAGACCATGATAACAGGCCCCGCTCACGGGAAATATTTATACAGGTTATGGGAGAATAGCGGGAGTTTATATAAATATTATTATAATTTTATAATAATACGCTAAATAATAATTTAAAAAAGGCGATAGGAGTATCAATGCTAACAGAAGATTTTGCCCGGAGAGTTCTAAAGGTTGAGGAAAGCCCTACGTTTGCACTGGAAAAAAAAGTGGATGAGCTTGATATTAAATTAAAACAGGAAGGCAGATCAGTAATAAGATTCGGTATCGGACAGCCTGATTTTAATACTCCTGAAAATATAAAGGATGCAGGCAAGAAAGCGATTGATGAGAATAAAACAAAATATACTGCAAGTACCGGCATAAAGGAACTTAAAAGTGCAATCGTAGAAAAGTTTAAAAGAGACAATAATATTGATTATGAAACCTCTAATATTCTTGTCGGTAATGGTGCAAAGCATGTGCTGGATGATATTATGAGGGTTTTTGTCGGTCCCGGAGATAAAGTCATAATCCCAAAACCTTTCTGGGTAAGTTATGGCCAGCAGGTCATACTTTCCGAAGGAATTCCTGAATTTGTAGATTTTAGAGATGATTTAAAAATGGATATGGAGCATTTTGATCATGTTGTTTCAAAATCAGCCAGGGGTAAAGCTAGCGGAATCGGAAGTGGAAGAGCAAAGCTATTTATCTTAAACAGCCCCAGTAATCCAACAGGGATAGTCTATTCAAAAGCAGAACTTGAAGAGATTGGTAAAATCTGCCTTGAAAATAATATTTATATTATTGCCGATGAAGTTTATGAGAAGTTTTTGTATGGCAGTGCAGAGCACTACAGTATTGCATCATTTAATGAAGAGTTAAAATCCATAACTATTACTGTAAATGCTGTATCAAAGACTTATTCAATGACCGGATGGAGAATAGGGTACTGCGGCGCCGGTAGTAAAATAATAGAACAGATGACCAAGGTACAGGACCAGTCAACATCTAATCCCTGTTCAATAGCGCAGTGGGCTGCCCTTGAAGCACTTAGCGGAAATCAGGATTCTGTTGAGCTGATGAGGAAAGAATATGAGAAAAGGAGAGATTATATTTACGCAAGGATTTCTTCAATAAATAGTATGAAATGCGCCCTTCCTGAAGGTGCTTTCTATATATTCCCGAAAGTATCCGGCTTTTTTAGAGGAAGGATAAAAAATTCGTTTGATTTTGCTGGTTTACTGCTGGAAGAGGCGAATGTTGCCGTAGTCCCCGGAGGAGCTTTCGGAGCAGATGAATATATAAGGATTAGCTACGCCACATCAATTCAAAATATTGAAGAAGGGTTAAACAGGATAGAGACATTCTGCAGTAAAAATTAAAGCCCATGATACTTTTGAATTAATGAAATGAAAATAAAAAAAATAATCCCCTGAATCTGGATTTAAAACTAAATACGGAAAATATAAAGGATTTCATCATTTTTATTTTTAAAAATTACTTTTTTTAATTGCTTATTATATATATTTTTAATAGAATATTTTGAAGTGTCCTGAGGCTGTAGGACCTTTTTAAAGCATATGTAATTTAAGTATATGTAATGTACATAATATAATTTACATAAAAATATAAATTTATTTATTTTTTTAAAAGAGGAGGTATTTTGTGTCGGAACAAATGTTGATAAGAATTATCCCCTTTATTGGTTCCGGGGTATCGCTGATTGTGGCCATGATTTTTTCTGCGTTTATCAGAAAGAAGAGCAGGGGATCAAAGAGAATGGAAGAAATTTCTCGAACTATTTTTACAGGAAGCAGGGCATATCTCAATCAACAGACGAAAATAATGCTTATTTTTATGATTGTCCTGGTTGCCCTTTTAGGCGTTATGGTTAGGTTTGAATATCTATCCATCGCTTCAATTCCGGCTTTTATAAGCGGTATGGGACTTAGCATTATAATTGGTTATATAGGAATGTGGATATCTACTACATCAAATGCAAGGGTAACCAATGCAGCAAAAGAAAAGGGCCTGGGAGAAGCAATGAATGTGGCGCTAACGGCGGCTTCCTCATCAGGGCTGATTCTTGCAACAGGGGTATTATTTTATACAGCTTTCTGGTTCAATATTCTTTTCTGGTGGTACGGAAGGTATTCTGTTGACATGGCGGATAACCTTTTTAAAGTTGTAAGTATATCGGTTACCTTTACCATAGGCGCCAGCTTTGCAGCATTTTTTATGAGAACGGGGGGCGGAATATTTACTAAAGCTGCAGACATGGGAGCGGATTATGTCGGCAAGGTTGAATCGGGCTTAAAAGAAGATGATTACAGGAATCCCGCTACTATAGCAGATAATGTAGGCGATAATGTCGGGGATGTCGGAGGAATGATGGCGGATAGTCTGGAATCATGGCTCGGTGCAATAGTTGCCGCCCAATTCTTAGGGTTCCTTGCATTTAAAAATTTAGCGCCAATGTTAAACAGTGTGCTTCTACCCACGCTTATTGCAACAGCGGGAGTATTTGCTTCTATTATCGCCATCTTTATTATTAAACTTATTATAAGAAAGTATAAGGAAAATGCTACTGTAAGTCTTCTTACCGGTACAACGTTATCAGGACTTCTGATTACAGTAATAGGGATTATAGCTATATCCTACTTCATAATAAGATATACCATGGGTGCAGAATACAATTTCCTGTTTTATGCTTCAACCGGCGGAATAGCTGCCGGGTTTCTAATCGGACTCTTTACACTTCTTTATACAGATTCAAGATACAGGCCCACAAGAAGCATAATGGAGAGCGCAAAAAGCGGTCCTGCAACTTATGTTGTAAGTGGTCTTGCCTATGGTATGGAATCTACTATACTTCCTGCGTTAACGGTAATAGGCACCATGATTTTTAGCTTTTACATCTCTCAGGGACTGGCTAATTTTAAAATGGGACTATATGGCGTAGCAATAGCGGCTGTTGGCATGCTGGCAACCGCACCTTTTGTTGTGACAATTGATGTATATGGACCGATATCAGATAATGCGGGAGGTATAGCAGAAATGGCCGAGCTTCCACCCGAGGTAAGGAAGACCACAGATAAACTTGATTCTGTTGGGAATACTACAGCAGCAATCGGTAAGGGAATTTTAATCGGCAGTGCAGCAGTAACGGCACTGGCGCTGGGCCAGGCTTATTTTTCACAGGTAGAACTACTGAAACCGGGAATGATTCTGGATTTTATAAAGGACCCGAGAATACTGGCAGGATTGTTTATAGGAGTTATCATGCCGTTCTTTTTCTCATCTCTATTGCTTGAAGCGGTAGGTAAGGCAGCCAATAAAGTGGTTCAGGTTGCAAGGAAACAGATAAAGGGAATACTGTCCGGAAAAGAAAAAGGTGACCCCAAAGAATTTATTACCATAGTTACAAGGTCTGCCCAGAGAGGAATCCTGATACCTGGAATCGCAATTTTTGTGGTCCCGACCCTCGTGGGCATATTTTTAGGTCCGGGCGGAGTAATAGCATTGATTATCGGAACACTTCTATCGGGATTTGCCCAGGCTATTTTTATGGCCAATTCAGGTGGAGCCATGGATAATGCAAAGAAGAAAATTGAAGAGGAAGGCAGAAGCGGAACTGATGAGCACTCAGCCTCAGTAGTCGGAGATACCGTAGGTGATCCGTTAAAGGATACGGTGGGACCGTCTATGAATATATTGATAAAGCTGATAAGTGTTGTGGCCATTCAGACTGCAGTGTTAATTGTTGACCTGTCAGGAAAGTTATTCCACTTTTAATATAGTTTTTTTAAATAAATTAAAAATGCACACATGTAATAAATTGCATGTGTGCATTTTTATTGACAGGTACAGGCAAAAAAAAGTAAATAATTTGGTAATTTGAAAATTTCTATATTTATGGTATTTTATTGTAATGAATAATTATATAAATAAAATAATAAATACATTACTTAATAATTTTAAAGATGGAACTATAAATAAAGAAGAAGTAATATCAAAAATTAAAGAAATATATTTTGAAGATATCGGCTTTGCAAAAATAGACCACCACCGTGGATTAAGAAGAGGTTTTCCGGAAGTAATATACGGAGCGGGGAAAACTCCTGAACAAATTTTAGGTATTGCAAAGAAAATATTAAATTATTCAAATATACTGTTAATAACAAGAACCACGGCTGAAGTATATAATTTATTAAAAAAAGAGATTAAAAACATTAAGTTTAATTTGGAATCAAATATTATATATACACTGCCTCATGTTCCCGATATTAAATTGAGTAAAGGGATAACTGTAATATGTGCGGGGACTTCAGATATAAGCGTAGCGGAAGAAGCAGCGCTGACGGCTTATTTGATGGGGAATAGGGTTGAAAGGATTTACGACGTAGGTGTAGCGGGCATACACAGGTTAATAAGTTTCAAAGATGAATTAAGTAAATCAAATGTAATTGTAGCAGTTGCCGGCATGGAAGGGGCTCTGCCCGGAGTCGTAAGTTCAATGGTAGACTGTCCGGTGATAGGCGTTCCGACCAGTGCCGGGTATGGTGCAAGTTTTGGCGGGATATCTGCCATGCTGACCATGCTAAACTCCTGCAGTCCGGGAATCCTTGTGGTAAACATTGATAATGGGTTCGGGGCAGGTTATTCAGCAGGAATTATTAATAAGTTAACCAGGCAAAAAAGACCTGATTAAATAAAATTTTATTTAAATAAAATATTTTGATTCCATATATGTGTAATATGATTTGAGATATAATATAATTATAAGTATGAATAAAAGTTTTTAGGATTATTATGGTAGATATAGATTTTAAGAAAGAAAAAATAGGGCAAATACTTTTAAACAGGAATATTATCTCCAGAGAGCAGTTGGAAGATGCGTTAAACACTCAGAAAAATACGGGAGAAAAATTAGGAGAGATATTAATAAAAAAGGGATTTATTTCTGATGAGACTTTAATGGAACTTGTTTCGTTCCAGAGAGGCTTTGAAGTTGTAGATCTGGAAAAGATTAAGGATCAGATCGATCCTTCGATTGCAAATATAGTTTCAAAGGATTTTGCCTTTAAAAGAAAAGTTTTTCCATTTAATCTTGTTGATAGCACACTGCATGTAGCAATGATTGATCCTAGAGATATTAATGCTATTGATGAGATAAAACTTCTCACGGGTTATAATGTACAACCATTCATCAGTACAAAGAAAAATATAGAAAGTATTATCAGGTTATATACTTCTGATGATTATAGTCTTAAAGAAGTCCAGGAAATAATAAAGGATGAAGATTTTACTGTAGGTAAAAAAATCGATGAAGAACAGGCAGAAAAAAATCCACTTGTAAGACTTGCGAACCAGATTGTGTTAAAAGCAGTATCGTTAAGAGCCAGTGATATCCACGTTGAACCACAGGAAAAGAATTGTGCTATAAGATTTAGAATAGACGGTGTGCTTCAAAAGATAAAAGATGTTCCAAAAACAGTTCAAAGACTATTAATCTCAAGATATAAAATAATGGCTGGAATGGATATAACCGAAAACAGGCTGCCTCAGGATGGCAGAAGCTCTGTGAGTTTTAGCAATAGAATGATTGACCTGAGGCTTGCTTCGATTCCAACTGTCTTTGGTGAAAATGTAACTATAAGAATACTTGATAGAGATGAATCTGTTTTTGATTTAAAAAAATCGGGAATGTCTGAAGATGATGTTAAAAAATTTATGGGTATGATAACACTGCCCCATGGAGCTATTGTTATTACAGGGCCTACCGGTTCCGGTAAAACTACTACCCTGTATGCGAGCCTTAATAGGATTTCGGATATTGCGAAAAAAATCTATACAATAGAGGATCCTGTTGAATATAGATTTCCCGGAATAATGCAGGTTCAGGTAAATCCTAAAATTGATATGACTTTTGCAAGAGGCTTGAGAGCAATGCTCCGAAGCGATCCTGATATAATTTTAATTGGTGAAGTAAGAGATCTGGAAACAGCAAAAATAGCTGTCGAAGCAGCTATTACCGGACATCTGGTTTTGACTACTTTGCATACCAATGATGCGCCTTCCAGCCTTACAAGGCTTCTTGAAATGGGCATAGAATCTTATATGATATCATCTGCAGTGAGAGGAATAGTTGCTCAAAGGCTGGTAAGACTATTATGTGATAATTGTAAGGAAAAAGTCGAAGTACCGGAATCGTCTTTAAACGAAGAAATAAGGCCTATACTCAAGGGTAAAACGATTTATAAAAGCGTAGGGTGCAAGAGATGCAATTCTACCGGATATATGGGGAGAGTTGGGATATATTCACTGCTGGTCGTGTCTAAAAAGATGCGGGAGATGCTCCTGATGCGGAAAAGTACAGACGAAATTTCTGATGCTGCAAGAGAAGAAGGCATGAGAACCCTTCTGGAGAGCGGAGCTTGTAAAGTCGCAGAAGGAAAAACCTCGCTTGAAGAATTATACAGAGTTGTTTATTAGGCTTATTTATATTAAGTCTTAATTTGTTTATTTTGGCTTAGTTTAATTTATTTTAAAAATCTTAATCAAGAGTAAATAATTTAACTTCTTTTAGGATGGAAAAAGGAAAATTTGTTCATCTGCATGTCCACAGCGAGTACTCTTTATTGGATGGTGCTTCAAGGATAGCAAAATTAATAGAGAGAGCCTGCGAGTTTAATATGCCAGCTTTAGCATTAACAGATCATGGAGTTATGTATGGATCTATTGAATTCTATAGCCAGGCTAAGAAATCAGGGATAAAACCAATAATAGGATGTGAAGTTTACCTGGCGCCAAAAAGCAGGCGGGATAAGCAGATAGAAAGAGATAAAAAGGAAGAAACTTCCTATCATCTGACTTTGCTGGCTGAAAGTAACCGGGGTTATAAAAATCTTATTAGGCTGGTAAGCCTCGGATTTTTAGAGGGTTTCTATTATAAACCGAGAGTTGATAAAGAATTATTAAGGGAATACAGTGAAGGTATAATCGCTTTGAGCGGCTGTATCTCGGGTGAAATTCCAAAATATATAATTTCAGGACGGATTCAAGAAGCAAAGAGAATTTTAGAGGAATATGTGGAAATTTTTGATAAAGGCAGCTTCTTTTTGGAATTACAGGATTCCGGTATTCCCCAACAAAAAATAGTAAATAAGACCCTGGCAGAATTATCTTTAGAATATAAAATTCCGCTCGTAGCCACAAATGATGTTCATTATGTAGATAAGAAAGATAGTAAAGCTCATGATGTCCTGCTCTGCATTCAAACTGGTTCCACAATTAATGAAGCCGGAAGATTGAAATTCCCTACAGAAGAATATTATTTCAAAGACTACCGCCAGATGAAAGAGCTTTTTAAAGAGTTTCCAGGAGCAATCGAAAATACACTGGAAATTGCCGGGAGGTGTAATTTAAATTTGAAATTTGATATGAATTTAATACCTTCCTTTCATGTTTCCGATAATACTACACCGGATGAGTATTTAAAAAAGTTGTGTTATGAAGGTGTAAAAAATAAATATGGTGAAATTACTGAAGTTGTCAATGTGAGAATAAACAGGGAACTGGAAGTTATAAAGAAAATGGGATTTTCAGATTACTTTTTAATTGTATGGGATCTTATTAATTTTGCTAAAAATAATAACATAAGGGTAGGGCCTGGGAGAGGTTCAGCTGCGGGGAGCATAGTTTCTTATCTTTTAGGAATAACAGACATAGAACCTTTAAAATACGGCCTGTTATTTGAGAGATTCTTGAACGAAGAGCGCAATAGTATGCCTGACATAGATATAGATTTTTGTTATGAAAAAAGAGATGATGTCATCAAGTATGTTACAAAAAAATACGGCGACAGGAGAGTTGCCCAGCTAATTACTTTCGGGACAATGGCGGCAAGACAGGCTATAAGAGATGCGGGAAGAGTAATGGAAATGCCGTATGCGGATGTGGACCGTATAGCAAAAATGGTTCCGATGGAATTGAATGTAACTATCAAAAATTCGTTAGAGATAGTCCCGGAGTTAAATGAAATCTATGAGAATAATGAAAAGGTAAAAGAGATAATTGATACCGCGATTTCACTCGAGGGTATATCAAGGCAGGATTCAATTCATGCTGCCGGAGTTGTCATATCTTCGGAAGACCTTTACAACTACACACCGCTGCAGAAAGAAAATGAAGGTGATATTGTAACCCAGTATAAAATGGAGGATATCCAGAAAATAGGGCTTTTAAAAATGGATTTTCTGGGGTTAAAAACACTTTCATTAATAGATAAAAGTCTTTTCTTAATAAAGAAAACCAAAAATCTGGAAATAGATATCAATAATATAAACCCCGATGATAAAAAGACTTTTAACATGCTAAGCGAGGGGGAATGTCTGGGAGTATTTCAGCTTGAAAGTTCAGGAATGCGGGAACTGGTAATAAACCTCAAGCCGACAAGATTTGAAGATTTAATAGCTCTCCTGGCCTTATACAGGCCCGGTCCTCTTCAAAGCGGAATGGTGCGGGATTTTGTAGAAAATAAGAATGGAAGAAAACAAATAAATTATCTTCATCCTTCTCTTGAGAAAATTCTTGAAAGTACCTATGGAATTATCCTATACCAGGAACAGGTTATGGGAATAGCGTCTGAGCTTGCAGGTTTCAGTATGTCAGAAGCGGATATTTTAAGAAGTGCCATAAGTAAGAAAAAAAGAGGCCTACTTTCCAGGCAAAAAAGCAAATTTATAGAAGGTGCCAGAAGAAGAGGGATAGATGAGAAAATCTCAATAAAAATTTTTGAACTTGTAAATAATTTTGCTGAATACGGATTTAATAAATCCCATAGTGCAGCATATGCAATGATTTCATATCAGACCGCTTATCTTAAAGCTAATTATCCGGTGGAGTTTATGGCGGCGCTGCTCAGTATACGAATGGGTAGCCAGGAAAAAGTAGCCCAGTATGTCAATGAGACCAGAAGAATGGGTATCAGAGTTTTGCCTCCAGACATTAATGAAAGTTTTACCGACTTTACCGTGGTGGAAGAGTCGATCAGATTCGGATTATCGGCCGTCAAGAATGTGGGAACCAATGTTATTGAATGTATAGAAAAAGTAAGGAAAAAAGGCGGTAAATTTAAAAATTTTATTGATTTTTGTGAAAGGGTTGACAGCAGCGTATTAAATAAAAAAACTCTTGAAAGTTTAATAAAAAGCGGAACTTTCGATTCTATGGGTTTAAGCAGGAAATACTTGCTGGAGAATTATGAGAGAATAGTAGAAGAAGTTTTAAAGATTAGGAAAGACAGGGATATCGGCCAGTATTCACTATTTGAAGTAAATGGAAGTCAAAAAAAAGAGGTATTGCCGGATGGCTCATACCAGACAGAAGATAAGTTCAGGGAATTTTCAAAAAAAGAATTATTAAATTTCGAAAAAGAGATGCTGGGCCTTTATATTTCCGGGCACCCCCTGTTTGAATATGAAGATTCACTCTCACGGTTGACTCCTGTTGAGGTGCTGGGAAGTCTTGAGGACGCTGCAAATGTTGCGATTGGCGGGGTAATAAGCAGGATTAAAACCGTATATACAAAAAAAGACCAGCAGATGTGCTTTATAGAGTTAGAAGATGTTTCCGATAGTGTGGAAGTAATCGTATTTCCTTCAATATTTATAAAATTCAGAGAAATTATTGCCGAAGATAAAATTGTAAAAATTAAAGGTAAACTTGACAAAAAAGAAGACCAGTTAAAAATTATAGCTAATGAATTTGAGGAAATGGAAAAAGATAAAAAAGTTGATAAAAGCCAGAAAGAGCTGATAAGCGAAACAAATAAAAAAGTAGTTTTTAAAATGAAGAGAGACGATATGGATAAAGATTTTATAAACCGGTTTTATGATTTATTAAAAAAATTCCCGGGATTTAATGAAGTTGAATTCAGAATAACAGATAAAGATGGTGAAGATATAGAAAGGACCTATAAGCTTCCATCAGGGTATAGAATAGATTTAAATGAGTCACTTGAGAAAAGTTTGAGGGAAATGTTTTCAGATAAGATCAATTGGGATATAGTTTAAATATTTAAAGGTATGCCGGGAGGGATCATATGCATGATTTAAAATTTGCAGTGCTGGGTGCGGGTCACGGAGGGAAAGCAATAGCTGCGCATCTTGCAATAAAGGGATATACGGTTAATCTGTATAACAGAACATTTTTACGGATTCAACCAATAAAAAAGATGAAGGGGATAGAGCTTGAAGGTGAGATTAAAGGTTTTGGCAAGCTTAATCTGGTGACCAGTGATATAGAGAAAGCAGTTAAGGGTATGGATATAATCATGGTCGTGGTACCGGCAGACGGCCATTATTCGATTGCTAAAACATGCGCGTCTTTTTTAAATGAAAAGCAGATTGTAGTTTTAAATCCCGGAAGGACATGCGGCGCACTTGAATTTTTAAATGTATTGCGGAACGAGGGCAATAATAAAGATGTCACCGTAGCAGAAGCCCAGACTTTTATTTATGCAAGCAGGGGTATGGGCCCGGCCACAGCAAGAATATTCAGGATAAAACAGGCAATACCGGTAGCGGCTATACCATCCAGGAAGACTGAAATGGTCGTAAAAAAGTTAAATGATGCATTTCCTGAATTTATCCCGGCTGCAAGCTCTATTGAAACAAGTTTTAACAATATGGGCGCAGTGTTCCACCCTTCAATTACAATACTTAATTTAAGCAGGATCGAGTCTACTATGGGAAATTTCCAGTTCTATATAGAGGGTGTCACACAATCTGTGGCAAAAATCCTTGAATCGGTTGATGAGGAAAGAGTAATTGTTGCTAGAAAGTTAAAGTGTGCCAGGATATACTCCGCCATTGAATGGTTATCAATGGCTTATAATGTAGTGGAAGATAATTTATTTGATGCCATACACAGCAACCCCGGTTACGTAGGTATCATGGCCCCGATAACCATAAATGTCCGGTATATAACCGAAGATGTTCCCATGAGTTTAGTCCCGATTTCTGAATTTGGCAAAGCGCTCGGGGTAGAAACAAGAGTAATTGATTCCCTTATCAATATAGCTAATTCCATATTTAAAAGAGATTTCAGGAGCACCGGCCGCAATCTTAAAAGGCTGGGATTAGAAGGATTAAACTTGGAACAGATGAGGAGTATATTTATCAAAGGAAGGAAGTAGTTTTCAAGACATGAAGAAAATACTCGGCGCTTCTATAGGGAGCTGCATACATATTGCAGGTATCTTGAATTTTTTAAACCTGGCCGGCAAATATGGCTATAGAACTAGATTTGTGGGCTCTGCCTGCACTGTAGATAAATTAAAAGAAAATATAGACAGCTTTAAACCTGATATAGTGGCGGTGAGTTACAGGCTATCACCGGAAAGCGTTCTTCCCGTGTTTAAGGAACTAAAAGAGAAAATAGCCAAAAAATTAAAAAATGAAAAAATAGAGCTTATACTTGGGAGCACAAAACCGGTAGCTGAAATAGGTAAAAAACTGGATTTATTTGATGTTATTTTTACCGGTGAAGAAAGTATTGAAGAAATTGAAAGTTATTTAAGTAAAAAGAAAATAAAAATCAAAGACAGTATTCCTCCCCAGGATATTCTGGAAAGAGTCAGATATAAAAAACCTTTTCCTGTAATAAGGCATCATTTTGGAAGGCCGACTTTAAGCGAAACAATAAAAGGGGTAAAAGAGATTTCATCAAGCGGACTTCTTGATGTGATATCTATTGGACCTGACCAGAATACCCAGGAATTCTTTTTTTACCCTGAAAAAATGAACGAGAATCAGGACGGAGCGGGAGGGGTCCCATTAAGAAGTATTGATGATTTTAAGAGCCTTTATGAAGCATCAAGAACCGGTAATTATCCGATGCTGCGGTGCTACAGTGGAACAAATGATATTATAATGATGGCAGAAGTTCTTCTGGATAATATCAAAAATGCGTGGTGTGCCGTGCCGCTCTGCTGGTACAATGAACTGGATAATAGAAGCGGAAGAAAATTGGAAGAATCGATAGCTGAAAATCAATCAGTAATGAAATGGCATGCTGAAAGAAATATACCGGTGGAAGTTAACGAATCACATCACTGGAGCCTGCGGTATTCTCCAGATTCTATTGCAGTAGCTGCCGCATATATTGCTGCTTATAATGCTAAAATGATGGGAGTTAAAACGTATATATCACAATATATGTTTAATACTCCTCCGGAAACTTCTTTTACAATGGATCTGGCGAAGATGCTTGCGAAAATAGAATTAATAGAATCTCTACATGATGGCAATTTTATGACACTCAGACAGACAAGGTCGGGATTATACAGTTACCCGCCTGATTTTGATGAGAGTAAGGGCCAGCTTGCTTCTTCTACGCTGCTCCAGATGCAGCTGAACCCGGATATCTTGCATGTTGTTGCATATTGTGAGGCAGATCATGCCGCAAAACCCGGGGATATTATAGAGAGTGTTAAAATAGTAAATAAAGTAATGGATAATTATGTTTATGGTTGTCCTGATATGAAATTGGATGAAAAAGTAAGATTAAGAAAAGAGGAGCTGATTTTAGATGCGACCATGATTATAGAAAAGTTAAAAATGCTCGACAGGGAAAAGGAATTTGAGGATCCTCTTATATCTCCATCAATAATATCAAAGGCAATAAAGAAAGGCATACTTGATGCGCCGCACTTATGCGGTGTAAAGGCTGCAAGCGGGACTATAAGAACAATGTTTATTGACGGTAAAATCATGGCTGTTAATGAAAATGGCAGACCTATTACGGAAAAAGAAAGGCTTGATAAAATTTCAATATAAAATATAAACTATCCGCCAGCAATTAATGTAAAATAAAAACATTAATTATTTTGAAATTATAAAATTTAATACTTTTTTAAAACTGATGCAGTATGATAAAATACTTTTCTTATATTTAATAAATTAAAAAAGAATATGTTTGAGAATAAAAAAGATAGTCAGACTGATAAGCTGCCTTTTGGATTAAGGGATATACTTCCTCTTGAGACAGGAGAGAGAAACAGCATAAAAGAAATAATAAGAAAAGAGTTTAAGTTATGGGGTTATCGCGAGGTCAATACGCCCGTAATGGAATATACGAAAAATATTTCAATAGGGGTTGGTAAAAATTGGAAGGACAAACTGATTAATTTTTTTGATGTTGATGGAAGCCCTGTGTCTCTCAGAAGTGATATGACCATACCAATAGCAAGGCTTACCGGGATGAGAATAAAGAAAAGACAACTGCCTGTAAGGTTTTGCTATTTTGCCGATTCCTACAGGCAATCAGGCGCCCAGAAAGGTGCGAGGAGGGTCTATAATCAGTCAGGCCTGGAGCTTATCGGCTCTTCAAAAGACATACTGGCAGATATTGAAATCCTGGTTGTATTAGTAAGCGTTTTAAACAAATTAAAATTAAATGATTATAAGATAGGACTGGGGAATGTAGAATTTATTGAAGGATTATGTGACTGGCTTAGACTGGATACAAATGACAGGGAATATGTCAAAAAAAAGATTATAGCGAAAGATCTTGTGACGCTGGAAAACTTTTTAAGCAAAAAAAATGAACAAAAAGCAGAAATTTTTATGAAATTAATACAACCGGAAAGCAGTATCGAGAAAGTAGCCGGGCTGATTTCGGGGATAGAAGAACAAAAGGTTATAAAAAGTTATAATTACCTTAAAGATATATATGATATTTTAGGAAAATTTAATTATAGAGAATACCTTGTAACTGATTTCAGTATTATTAGAGATTTTGATTATTATACCGGTCTTTTATTTGAAGTATATTGTTCGAGTGTATCAGGCATAATAGGAAGCGGCGGTAGATATGATGGGCTGATAAAGAAATTCGGAATGGATATCCCGGCTACCGGATTTGCACTTGATATTGATTTAACTCATAAAGCTGTCGGAAAAATAGACGGGAAGGAAAATTTAAAGATCTTATTAAAAAGTGAAGTTACTAAGAGTATTGCCGGGATTGCCAGATTGATAGAAATAGCGCAGAAGTTACGGAAAAGTGATATTATGGTTGAGTTATGTTTTGAAGATAAAATCAATATAGAAAATTTTGCAGGAGAAAAAAAATGTGACTTGCTTGTTGAAGTCAAACCGGACTTTAAGGATGCAGTGGTAAAGGATCTTAGTAAAAATACAAAAAAGGTAAAAAGTATTAACGACTTTATAAAAGAGATAAATAATGGAAAAAGAAATTAAAATTGCAGTACCTAAAGGATATTTATTTGAACCCTGTATAGATGTATTAAAAAAAGCAGGCTATAATGTGAAATCTCTGATAGAAAAGAACAGGAAGCTTTGCGTATGCTCCGGAGAGGATTCAATACAATACGTAATATCACGACCCATGGATGTTCCGGTATATGTTGAACATGGCGCCTGCGATATAGGTTTTTCGGGCAAAGATGCATTAATGGAAAAAGAAAGTAATGTTTATGAGCTGCTGGACTTAAAAATTGGAGAGTGCAGGTTAGTTATTGCGACATTAAAAGATTGTGTGGAAAAAGTAAAAGAACATTATATGCATTTCGGCCTGGTAAAAGTTGCTACCAGCTATCCTAATATCGCAAAAAAGTATTTTGACCGTAAAGGAATACAGGCAGAAATCATAAAATTGCACGGCTCTGTAGAGCTTGCGCCGTTGCTGGGAATTGCCGATGAGATACTGGATATAACTTCGACAGGCAAAACACTTGAAGAAAATAATCTTGTTGAAATGGAAGAAATTGCCGTTTCAACTACACGTTTAATCGCTAATATTACCAGTTACAGGGTTAAATATGATCTAATAAGTAATTTTATAAATAAAATTAAAAATGTAATAAATTAATGGATAAAGATAAAATGAAAAGGAAAACAAAAATAATAAGAAAAACTAAAGAGACCGACATTAAACTTGAATTTGATCTTGACGGTAACGGAAAAGCAAATATAAAAACACCTGTTCCTTTTTTGAATCATGTACTGGAAAGTTTTACAAGGCACGGTAACTTTGACATGAATATCAAAGCTTCGGGTGACTTGAAAGTGGATAGCCACCATCTGGTGGAGGATGTGGGCATTTGCCTGGGTAAGGCTGTTTTTGAGTGCCTGAAAGATAAAAAAGGCATAAAAAGATTTGGGTATATTTTATTGCCCATGGATGATACTGAGGTATCGGTTTCTATTGATATAGGCGGAAGAGCCTATCTTAGATATAATGTTGAAATTGAATATGAGAAGATTAACGGAATGGAAACTGCGGTAATTGAAGATTTTTTCAGAGCCCTGGTCAGTAACAGTTTTATAAATCTTCATATAAATAAAAATACCGGATTAAATTCCCACCATATTATAGAGGCAATTTTTAAAGCATTTGGTATAGCGCTCTATGATGCCAGCAGGAGAAGAGAAACAGATTCATTACCTTCAACTAAAGGTTTAATATAAATCTTAAGCATTAATTTTTATTAAATAGTGCTGATTGGAAATCAATAAATCAGATATTAAAATAAGCTTAAAGGTACAGGCTATGTATATTGCGATTATAGATTATGGAATAGGTAATATAAAAAGTGTGGAAAATGCTTTTAAAAAAATAAGTGCCGATGTGAGGGTCACAGATAATATCAGGATTATAAATAATGCCCATGCACTGGTACTGCCCGGCGTAGGTGCAATCAGAGATGCCCGGAGGAATCTTGAGGAAATAAAAATAATTGATTCCGTTAAAGAAAATATAAAAAAGAAGTTATTTTTAGGGATATGTCTGGGAATGCAGTTACTTTTTGAATATAGCTATGAAGACGGAAAAAATATGGGTCTGGGTCTTTTAAAAGGCTATGTGGATAAAATACCCCCCTTACCCGTGAAAGTGCCGCACATTGGATGGAATCAATTAAAAATATTAAAAAAGGACAGTAAATTGTTTTCCGGCATAAAAGAGGGTGAGTATTTTTATTTTGATCATTCATACCATGTAGTACCTGATGATAAAGGAATTATAAGCTGTACCACTGATTACGGTATTCAATTAACTGCAGGAATAGAATATGATAATATTTATGGGGTGCAGTTTCATCCTGAAAAAAGCAGTAATTATGGATTAAAACTTCTGGAGAATTTCCGGGATATGGTTAGAGAAGAAGGCCAAAGGTAAAAATATGGGGTATCTGATTGAGTTAAAAAAAATAACAGCTTAAAAATTTTAAAGGATAGAATCTAATGATAGTAATTCCGGCAATAGATATAATCAACGGTGCCTGTGTAAGACTGACAAAAGGTAAATTTAATACCCGGAAAAAATACTTCGACAATCCGGTCGAAGTAGCCGCTAAATGGAAAAAAGAAGGAGCAGAGTGGCTGCACATAATTGATCTTGACGGCGCAAGGACCGGAAAGCCGGAAAATCTGGGAATTGTGTCCGAAATAAAAAAGATAATAGATGTAAAAGTACAATATGGCGGAGGCATAAGAAGCGCCGGCGCAATCAATAAAGTTTTGAAAGAAGGCGCGGATAGAGTTATATTGGGAACAAGAGCAGTGGAGAATATGGATTTCTTAAAGAGCAGCATCGTAAATTATAAAGAAATGGTTGTCTTGAGTCTTGATTATGGGAAAAATGGGATTATTTTTAAAAATGGCTGGCAAAAGGAAACGCAGCTAACGATATTTAAAATGTTAAAGAGACTCGAAAGCCTCGGAGCCGGAGAGGTGATTATTACGGATATATCAAGGGACGGCACACTTGAAGGTGTTGATTTTGATTTTCTTAAAAAGATTTTAAAAAATTCTAAATTAAAATTCATAATTGCAGGAGGAATAGCGGGCCTCGATGATATTATTAATCTTAAAAAAATTGAAAATTTAGGAATTAAAGGCATAATAATCGGTAAAGCTTTATATGAAGGTAAAAATAAAATTAATTTAAAGGAAGCAATAAGGGTTGGTATAAAAGATGATAACTAAAAGAATTATTCCCTGTCTGGATGTAGATAGGGGGAGAGTGGTAAAAGGTGTGCATTTCATAGATATAAAGGATGCAGGGGATCCGGTTGAACTGGCTGCTTTTTATGACAGGGAAGGAGCTGATGAAATAGTGTTCCTGGATATAACGGCATCACATGAAAAAAGAAAAACAGTAATAGAGCTGGCAAGCAAAACTGCTGAAAAAGTTTTTATACCATATACTATAGGTGGCGGTATAAGTAGCGTGGAGCATATCCGGGAAATATTGAAACGAGGTGCAGATAAAATTTCCATCAATACATCCGCTTTTAAGAACCCGTCTCTTGTGAGTGAAGCTTCAAAGGTATTTGGAAGCCAGTGTATAGTGATCGCAATTGATGCAAAGTATAAAAGTAAGGGCTTCTGGGAAGTATATTTAAATGGAGGAAGAACCCCCACGGGCATGAATGCGGTGGACTGGGCTAAAAAAGTTGAGAAGCTGGGAGCAGGTGAAATATTGCTTACAAGTATGGATAAGGACGGGACAAAAGAAGGTTATGATATAGAACTTACCGGGGCTGTGACTTCTGTGGTAAACATACCGGTTATAGCATCCGGCGGGGCAGGGAAACTGGAACATTTAAGGGATGTTATTAAATATGCTGATGCCGACGCAGTTCTGGTAGCATCCATATTTCATTACGGCCAGTACACTATTAAAGAGGCAAAACAATATCTGGAATCCGAAGGAATAAATGTAAGGATATAAAATTTATTTATTAATATAATGATCTACATCAGTAATCCTGGCATTTATATGTTTAAAAAATAGAAGTTTTAAATGTCAGTGTGGTATTATTGAAAAAATAAATGATATTCCGGTAATGATATGAAAAGGTTTTTTAAAATATTATAGTCCGGGTGTCTTTAATAATTTAATATACTGAAAGCAAAAAATATCAGGAAGTTAAAAAATGATTAATAAGGCAAAAAAAGAAAAAAACAAAAAAATCGGTTTGATCCCTGCTGTTATCCAGGATCATAAATCGGGTGATGTTCTTATGCTGGCGTATATGAGTAAAGAATCCCTGGAAAAAAGTCTGGAGACGGGTACAACCTGGTTCTGGAGCAGAGCCAGGAAAAAGTTATGGAACAAGGGAGAGACATCAGGGAATATACAGAAAATAAAAAACATTAAGTATGATTGTTATGGGAATGCTTTGCTGATTGGCGTGGAGCAGGTGGGGAATGCCTGCCATACCGGAAGAAGAAGCTGCTTTTACAGATCTCTTGGAGAAATTGATAAGGACCTGGATTTTGGAAGATATTTTAAAGAAGAAGGAAAGAAAAATATACTTGAGGAATTGTATGGAGTAATTGAAAGCAGGATAAAAAACAAAGTCTCTGATTCTTATACCTACTCCCTTCATAAAAAGGGCCTGGACGAGATAATAAAAAAATTTGGCGAAGAAAGCATGGAAGTTGTTCTTTCTGCAAAACACCAGAAAAAACGGGATATGATAAATGAGATAGCCGATATGATCTATCATCTTATAGTCCTTATGGTTGAGAAAAAAGTTACTCTGGAACAGGTATATGAAGAATTAGAAAATAGAAGAAAGTAAAGAAACTAGGAGAATAATTATGAAAAAAGAAAAAAGAAGAATCGCAGTACTCACAAGCGGTGGAGATGCAAGCGGCATGAATGCGGTTATTAGAGCGGTTACAAGATACGGAATATATTGCAATCTGGAAGTATATGGATTTTATGAAGGATATAAAGGGCTCATAGGCAATGATTGCAAGGTGCTGGATTTAAATTCAGTAGGTGGAATTATTGATAGGGGCGGAACCTTTCTTTACTCTGCAAGGTCGGAAGAATTTAAGTGCAGGAGCGGACAAAAAAAGGCGATAGACAATTTAAGAAAGAATAAAATAGAAGGCCTGGTCGTAATCGGAGGAGACGGCTCATTCAGAGGCGCCCATGAGCTTCATAAACAGGGGATACAGGTTGTTGGAATACCTGGAACGATAGATAATGATATTTCAGGCACTGACTACAGCATCGGATTTGATACAGCTCTCAATGTGATAATAGATCTTATATCAAAGATAAGAGATACAGCATCTTCACATGAAAGAATATTCGTAATAGAGGTAATGGGGAGAGATTCTGGATTGATAGCGGTAAATACGGGAGTTGCCTGCGGAGCGGATTATATATTAATTCCCGAAATAAAAGTCGATCTTGCTAAAATTGCCAGACGGATACAGAGACACAGAGCAGGCAAGAGACATACTTTAATAATAGTGGCAGAAGGCGCGGCAAGCGCAGCCGATGTTGCTTCTTCAATTAAATTACTGGCAGGCCATGAAGTAAGGGTGTCAGTACTCGGTCATATTCAAAGAGGAGGTTCTCCTTCGGCTATGGACAGGGTGCTGGCTGCCGAATTTAGTAAAAAAGCCATAGATTTGCTGCTTGAAGGTGAAAGTGACTGCATGGTGGGAATAAAAAGCATGAAAATAGTGACCAATAAATTTGAGGATATTTTAGAAATAAAAAAAGGCATTGATAAAGATTTATATAAGTTAGCACATATACTCTCCCTCTAAAGCTATTTTTTTATAATTATTTGCATGCTTGATTATATTATTTCTTATAATTATTAAATGGAATAATATTTTTTATTTGGGTTGTACCGGAAAGTGACGGGTATTTAATGGTGCCGAAGGTCGGGGTCGAACCGACACGAACCTCGCGGTTCACTGGATTTT
>CAYRJH010000003.1:0-5249 GCA_964424685.1 uncultured Actinomycetota bacterium
TATTCCCCCATCTACAAGAATCTTATTTCCTAAATGTACTGCAGAAAAAAACCCCGGAATAGAAATAGAAGCTCTTACGGCATCGATTAATTTCCCTTCCGATAACACCACTTTCTCCCTTTTAACCAGATCTACCGCAACACAGCAGAACGGTATGCGGCAGCTGCTGAAAGTCTTATTTCCCAGAAATTTCTTCAGTAATTCCTCCACTTTCCGTCCGTTTATAATACCGGTTTTGGATAACACAAGATCGGAGAAAAGCAGGAAACTCTTCCAGTTCATTGACCTCACATAGGATCTCATTTCCTCAAGAGATATGCCCGAACAATAAAATGAGCCAATGATAGCCCCCATGCTTGTACCGGCTATCGCCTCCGGTTCTACTCCCAATCCTTCAAGTACTTCCAGAACACCTATATGCGAAAGACCCCTTGCAGCTCCTCCGCTTAATGCTATTCCGATTTTTCTTTTTCTTTTAAAGATACCCAATTATTTACAATCCTCTTTTATATCTTAAATAAATGTAATAATAAAGATTACGATTCTTTAAAGTCCCTATTTACTGCTGATTATTGATTGTGCTGCATATGCCATATACTATAATCTATATTATACTACTTCTTTTCTTTCTCTGTGAGTGACTTAATTATTGATTTTATTTATAATTGGTTTTTGTGGAATAAAATTTTTTTAGCCTTAGGGGCTTATTTTTAATCTAATGAACAATAAAAAAATAAAAACTATTATTTGTACATCAATTATAATCTCTGTGAGCCTTTTATTTTTTACTGTCCAGGCATGCAGTAAAATAAATCTGGAATTATCCCGGCTGAAGTTTGGAGGAAAAATTGAAGCTGAAATAAAGAGCAGCGATATTACAGATAACATTGAAAGTGATAACAAAAGTCTGTCAGAAGAAGATACGGGCAAAGAAGCCACTGCCACGGATAAACAGTCCACCGGGACACCTGGTGTAATTGCTGAAGATATGGGCATCGAAGAGTTGCGATTTAATTTTACGCAGGCTATAAGTTATTTTGAAAATCAATCATATCTTGTTGCTGAATATTATTTAAATAAAATCAAGGATGACTATCTTATTATCCAGGACCATATTTTTTACTATCTTGCAAAAAGCCTTCGCATGCAGGAAAAATATTACCGGGCAGAGGAATATTACTTGAAACTGATAAAAAACTATCCTGATAGTATATGGATAGATACAGCCAGTCTTGAATATGCTGATATATTCTACATTAAAGAAGACTATATAACTGCTGAAAGCGAGTATGAAAAGTTCCGGACCGCTTTCCCTGATTCGTCGTATATGCCATATTGTTTATTCCAGCTGGCTTCCTGCCAGGAAATTACCGCTAAAAAAGAGGCAGCTTTTAAAAATTATAAAGAAATATGGTTAAAATATCCTTTAAGCGAATATTCGGAAATTGCCCTGGAAAATTTAAACCGGCTTGCAGATGAAGACCTTCTGGTTGAGCCGTTTATTCCCGATGCAAATCAGATCTTTAGTAGGGGAGAGATTTTTTTCGGTGTCTATCAGTATTATGACGCTCTGGATGAATACAATAGAATACTGCAGGAAGATTATATAAATGCTTTATCGCTGGAACTTCACAGCAAGGCACTATTTAAAAAAGGCATGTGTTATTTCAGGCTCCGCGAGTACAATCCGGCCAGGGATTATCTTGTACTTGCTTATGAAAAGTCCGCTTCGGGTTCTGTAGCTGATGACAGTCTCTATTATATAGGTATGGCGCTTACCAGCCTTAATATGAATGATGATGCCATATCGTATTACCAGAAACTTGTTACACTTTTTCCTTCAAGTAATTTCAGCGATGATGCGCTTTACAGGATTGGAAGAATATACTCCTTAAGGGGAGACTTCATAAACGCCGCCGCTTATTTTAAAAGAGTATCTGCAGAATACCCGTCCGGAGATAAGCTGCCCGATGCTTTATGGGAACTTGGACTGATACAATACAGGTCAGGTGATTACAACTCTGCAAAAACAACATTTTCCAGCTATGCTTCTTCATATTCAGGGACTTCGCTTGGAGAGAAAGGATTATTCTGGCAGGCAAAATGCTGCCAGAAACTGGGAGAAAATAATACTGCCCTGGGTTTATATAAAAGAATTGTAAATTTAAATTCTTATTCGTATTATACTTTTGCAGCCGTTGAAATGCTTAAAAAAATGAATTCGCCAGCGCAGATTAAAGTAATAAATAATGAATTAAATCCTGAAAATCCGGAAATTGCAGACATCATACCGGACGTGTACTCTATTCTGGAAGAAGAGAGTTACAATAACACCGGCGGGGACAATGGAGCAAGTCATATAAACAAAGCCATTGAATTTCTTAAGCTTGGCTTTTCTAACAGTGCAACACTTGAAATAGAAGCGGGAGAAACCGAAATTGAGGAAAACCCGGCAAGAATACTTGAAATCGCAACTTTATATTTTAAGTCCAATAATTATTCAAATTCAATAAATATGATCGGTAAAAATCTTAAAAAGCTAAAATCCGGACTTGATAAGAATCATATTGACTACCTTTACTACCTTTATTATCCTTATGGTTTTAAAGAAGCCGTCCAGAATTACGGCGACCAGTACAATATTGACCCTCTTTTTACCCTGGCAGTAATGAGACAGGAAAGTCTTTTTATGCCGGATGTTATCTCTTATGCAGGAGCGCAGGGACTCATGCAGATCATGCCTTCAACAGGAGAGGGCATTGCCAGGCAGATAGGCATTTCGGATTATACCGTCAATATACTTACAGACCCGGATACAAATATTAAAATGGGCACTTTCTATTTAAGACAGCAGCTTGATAATTTTAACCAGAACAAAATTTACTGCGCCGGCGCATATAACGGCGGACCCGGCAGAATGAGTGATTGGGTCTCCAAAAGGGGAAATTTGGATGATGATGAGTTCATAGAAAGTATAACTTATGAGCAGACAAGAGACTATGTAAAAAGAGTAATGGGAAATTATTATTTTTATCAGATGTTATATGAAAAATAAGTTTAATTCATCTATTTATTTGAATAAATCATTTTAAAAAATTAGAAAGCATTAAAACACTCCTGCCTGCTTCTTTTGCTGATTCGAATAATTTTTTGTCTGCAGTTATTAATATGGCATCAAGATCCCCGGATAAAGACAAATAAATACTGTCATAGAAAGAAATATTTAAGTTTCTGGAATTTAAGAATGCTTTTAAAAATATATTCTTACTGACTCCCAGTATAACTATCAAATCATAGAGTTCTAGAATAATTCTATTGATTTTTTCATTGTCCAGCTCTACCTTTGTCCTGTAAATATTTAACAATTCATAAATAAGCAGGTCAGGCGCAAAAAAAATATTATTTTCTGATTTTAGAAGATTATAAATAATCGATGCATTTTTCAAATCCCTTTCATCTTTTTTATAGTACCATTTTGCTACAACGGATGTGTCCAGTACGTATCTTTTTTTTATTGCTTCTTTTATCAAATATTCAGTGTGATTTATTTCTTTATCGTTGAAATATGAATAATTCTCCATTTTATTCTTCCTTCCACCTCTTTAACAATTCGTCAGTATGCGTATCCCTGAATTTTCTGATTTCTGCAACAGGATCCCAGTTTTTTATACCCAGAGCCATTATTTCTTCACTGGTTTTTTTCATGCTTTCTACTGCTTTTTTCTTTCTTTCAAGATATTCCTGTTCCCACAAAGAAACAAAATAATTTTCAACAGCATTGATAAAGAACTGGTTTCTTTTTATTTTTTTCCTACTTTTGTATTTATCAATTTTTTCTAGTATTTCGTCAGGAATTGATAATAATATTTTTGCCACTTTCTGCGCCTCCATTCACCTTTTATAAAATTTAAGTTTAAAATATTTAAATCTTTATCATTAATTTAGATTTTGGGGTTAATTAATATATAAAATTATATATAATTATAGATATATTTTTATATATATTGTTATAATTGTCAATACCGCCCGTAAGTGTGCTGCATGATTAATATTTTATATTTTACAGTAATTTCTCCCATTAAAAAAAGTGGTAAACAGGATTTTGATGAATTTCTTTTAATAAATATATGTTCAAATTCTTCAGGTGGTATATAGTTCAATAACGAATAAATTCATTACAGGCATATACCAATATGAGGATTAACCACGGGCTGATTATTACTCTTATTGGCTGCCAGATTATATGAATCCATAAAAAATCTTAACAAACTTTTTATTTTTTCATTTACGAGCTGCCAGATTTACTTATGATAAAAATTGCGCCCGGCGCCAGCAGGTTTGGAAAATGCCTTACAATTTTATTTTCCCCTAAATAATAGGTTTTTAATATTTTTATCCCTTTTTTCTTACAGTAATTTATAAAATCCTTAATACTCAGGAAATGCACATTTGGGGATTCATACCAGCTGTAAGGAAGAGACGGGGTAACAGGGGCCATCCCTTTGAAAAAAAGATCAAAACGCGATCTTATATGAGCAAAATTTGGAAACCCTATTATTACCTTTCTTCCCACTCTCAAGGATTCATGCAAAACGAATTCTATTTTTTTTGTTTCCTGCATACTCTGATTTAAAATAACATAATCAAAAGAATTATCGGGATATTCTCCCAGACCGCCTTCAATATCTCCGTGAAATACGCTCAGTCCCTTTTCCACGCACTCATAAATTGCTTCTTCCCTTACTTCTATGCCCTGTGTTTTTGCTCTCTTCCCGGCAGCCAGGAGATTTAAAAGTTCCCCATTACCGCAGCCGAGGTCCAGGACACTTGAACCTTCTTCTACAATTTCAGATATGATCTTAAAATCCAGCCTTATTTTTTTATTATTATCCTGCATAATTATATACCCTTTTTAGAAAATGCTTCACCAGGCGCGTTTCTTCCTCAAACTCAAGAAGGAACGCGTCATGCCCATAATTAGAATTTATTTCACAATAGGTAACATCCAGATGTTTTGCCTTCAGTATTTTAACGATTTCTCTTGATTGATAAGATGGATAGAGCCAATCGGATTTAAATGAGATTACCAGAAATTTAATATCCGGTTTGCTGCCCTGCGGAATCAGCTTATCGCCATCCGACAGATCAAAATAGTCTATAGCTTTCGTCATATAAAGATACGAGTTAGCATCAAATCTCTTTACAAAATTATCACCCCTATAATGCAGATAGCCTTCAACCTCGAACTC
>CAYRJH010000003.1:5349-20373 GCA_964424685.1 uncultured Actinomycetota bacterium
TTTTTTAATTTCCGTGAAAATTTTTTCTCCATTGACTCGTCGCTCATATAAGTTATATGCCCGATCATCCTCGCCAGCGCAAGCCCTCTCTCGGGCTTATCCTTACCATAATAATTACCCTCCTGCCAGGCAGGGTCAGACATTATTGCCTGCCTTCCCACTTCATTAAATGCAATCTGCTGCGGAGAGTGTTTTAATGCCGTGGCTATGGGAATCGCCGATAGAATCCTATCCGGATAGGAGGCAACCCATTGAATAACCTGCATTCCCCCCATTGAACCTCCGACAACACACAGCAGTTTTTCTATTTCCAGGTAATCAATTAAATACTTCTGTGCATTAATCATATCTGCAATTGTAATTATGGGAAAATCAAGGCCATAAGGTTTTCCGGTTTTTTCATTTATGGAAGAAGGACCGGTGCTTCCCCTGCACCCTCCGATAACATTTGAGCATAAAATAAAATATTTTGTGGTATCAAATGCCTTACCAGGACCAATCATATCATCCCACCATCCCGGTCTTTTATCTCCCTTATAGGATCCCGCTGCATGAGCGTCTCCGGAAAGAGCATGTAAAACCAGAATCGCATTATTCTTATTTTTATTCAGCCTGCCGTATGTCTCATAAACAATTGTAACCGGCCCCAATTTTTTCCCGGATTCAAGTACCATCTCTCCGGGAGGACGGGCAAAATTATAATATTTTGTTTCAGCTATACCTGCTTTACTTTTCATATTTTTTACCTGCAGTTATTCTATTATTTATTAAAATTAAGAAAAAACAAACATCATTCATTATTAAACAGCCATGTGGAAAGATACCTTTCCCCTGTATCGGGCAAAACAACCACAATATTTTTTTTATCAGATTCAGGGCGTTTTGCAACCTCTATTGCTGCCCACATAGCAGCTCCACTGGATATACCCGCAAGGATTCCTTCCTCTCTTGCCATTTTTCGGGCCACAATACCTGCATCTTCATTGGAAACCTTTATAATTTCATCAATTACATTTGTATTTAATATTTCAGGAATAAATCCTGCTCCAATTCCCTGTATTTTATGGGGCCCGGGACTTCCTCCTGAAAGAACCGGAGAATCTACCGGCTCTACTGCAATTATACTGACTAAAGGTTTTCTCTTTCTTAATACTTCCCCCACACCGGTAATGGTTCCGCCTGTGCCTATACCGGCAACAAATATATCCACACTTCCATCAGTATCGGCCCATATCTCTTCTGCGGTTGTTTTACGGTGTATTTCGGGATTTGCCAGGTTGTTAAACTGCTGCGGGACAAAACTGTTTTTTGTATTTGCAGCCAGCTCATTTGCTTTTTCAATTGCACCTGCCATACCTCTCGGTCCTTCTGTCAGAACAAGCTCCGCCCCAAAAATCTTGAGCAATTGTCTTCTTTCGAGGCTCATCGTCTCAGGCATTGCCAGAATCAGCCTGTAGCCTCTGGCTGCACACACAAAAGCCAGCGAGATTCCTGTATTTCCACTGGTTGGTTCTATAATAACCGTATCCTTCTTTATCAAACCTTCGTTTTCGGCAGCATTGATCATAGAGACTCCGATCCTATCTTTTACACTCGAAAGAGGATTAAAGGATTCCAGTTTTGCAAGAATAGTTGCATTAAAACCTTTTGTCAGGTTATTTATTCTTACCAGCGGGGTATTCCCAATGGTTTTTGTGATATCTTCATATATTTTTGACATTTTAATTCTCCTCTCAATTTGCAAATAGTATACTTAATCAGTCAAAGTGTCAGTAAAAGGACATCCCTGTTATTTCTGGGATTTCTTTAATGCCTGCTCAATATCGGCAATAATATCATCGATATTCTCAAGACCTATTGAGAGCCTTATGAAATCCGCTGTTACACCGGTGGCGATTTGTTCTTCTTCCGAAAGCTGCTGATGCGTGGTTGTCGCAGGATGTATGGCTAGTGTTTTTGCATCACCGATATTGGCAAGATGGGAAATCAGCTCCAGCGAATCTATGAATTTTTTACCTGATTCTGCTCTGCCTTTTATTCCAAATCCTAAAATAGCTCCTGCACCTTTTTTTAAATACTTCTCAGCTTTTGATTTTTCCGGACTTGACTTGAGACCGGGATAATTAACCCAGTTAACCAGTGGATTTGATTCAAGAAATTCCGCTACCGCCAGAGCATTCTCACTATGTTTTATTATCCTCAGAGGCAGGGTTTCAAGACCCTGTAAAAATAAGAATGAATTAAATGGTGAAAGAGCCGGGCCAAGATCCCTTAGCAAAATGACTCTTGCTTTTAAAATATAAGCAATATTTCCAACGGACCTGAATGCCTCAACAAATTTCAGCCCATGGTAAGAAGGCTCCGGATCCGTTATTAGAGGAAATTTCCCATTTTCCCAGTCGAATTTACCGGAGTCCACAATGATACCGCCAATGGATGTCCCATGTCCTCCGATAAATTTTGTTGCAGAATAAACTACTATATCCACTCCATAGTCAATTGGTCTCAAGATATATGGGGAAACGGTATTATCTACTATCAATGGTATACCATTGTCATGCGCTACTACTGAAAGTTTTTCTAAATCCGCAATATCTAGCTTTGGATTTCCTATGGATTCTGCGTAAATTGCTTTTGTCTTTTCATTAACGGCATTTTTAAAAGCGTCAAGATCAGAAGATTTTACAAAATTGACTTTTATGCCCAGCCTTTTAAATGTGTAATGGAAAAGATTGTAAGTCCCGCCATACAGATTATCGGCAGAGACTATTTCATCTCCGGCTTGAGCTATATTAAGGATTGCCAGAGTTTCCGCTGCCTGCCCACTTGCAACAGCAAGAGCAGCCGCTCCACCATCAAGAAGTGCCATTCTTTTTTCCAGTACATCATTTGTGGGGTTCATTATCCGGCTGTAAATATTGCCAAATTCCTTTAAGGCAAAAAGACTTGCCGCATGATCGGTATTTTTAAACTGATAAGAGGTAGTCTGGTAAATAGGTACGGCTCTTGCCCCGGTAGCAGGATCCGGTTCCTGCCCCCCGTGGAGCACAAGCGTTTCCGTCTTTAATTTTGAATCAATCGCACTCATTATATTTCCTCTTTCCTATAAATTTTATATTCGTGATTCTTTAGAACTTTTTTAAATTTTTTAAATAACATTCATAAAAGACCGGTCCGTTACCGGCATAAATTAAATGCTGTACATCATCCTGTCATCTTTTCTTTCCCTGCACATTTTTACCAGATCATCCAGAGTATATTCATTTAAAACTTCCAATATTTTATCTCCCATTTTTATCCAGATATCCCTGGTCACACAGGTAGATACTCTGTCACAGACAGAGGGATTATTAACACAGTCTATCAGGCTGAGGTCTCCTTCCAGAATCTCCACAATTTCCTTAAGTTTGATTCCAGAAGGTGGTTTGCTTAAGATATACCCGCTATGTGCCCCGCTGTAAGTATTTATCAGGCCCCTGCCTTTAAGAGGTATTATGATCTGGCTCAAATATTTCTCCGATACATCTATATTTTTAGAAATTTCTTTAAGCAGTATCGGACCTTTTTCGTAGCTTAAGGCTACCTCCACCATTAATCTTAACCCGTATCTTGCTCTCGTAGATATCCTCATCTCACTCTTCAGCTTTGTTTATAATTTATTAATACTATTAATATTATTTAATAAGTAGCATTGTATTGATAAAAAAAATTAATGTCAAGAAAAAAATAAAGAAAATAAGGATTTTTTCGGATAGATTGATTTTTAAATAATCTTGAAAGAAATATCTCAAAAAGAAACTTACTTTTATCTATTGAACCATTGCATCAGCTATTTTTTCTCCTGTCCAGGACTCTTTGCGCCTTACCCTCGCTTCGTGCAATGGTTCTTGGCTCTTTTAAACTGGCTTTTATTCTTATTCCTATAGCCGAATGCAGCTTATTCTCAATTGTTTTTTCAAAAGCTTCAAGATCCATGATTTTTTCGCGGAAATTTTTTTCTGACACTTCTACCCAGACTTCTACAGTATCCATGTAATTCTCCCTGTCAAGAACTATTAAATAATGCGGCTCCAGGTCTTCAATGCTCATAAGTACCTCTTCTATCTGCGAAGGAAATACATTGACCCCCCTTATAATCAACATATCGTCACTTCTCCCCATTGGTTTCGCCATCCTGGCAAATGTTTTACCGCATTCACATTTTTCCCTTATAAGATAAGATACATCTTTGGTGCGGTATCTTAAAACCGGAAAAGCCTTTTTTGTAAGTGATGTAAAAACAAGCTCGCCTTTTTCTCCGTCGGGCAATACCTTCCCTGTTTCAGGGTCTATTATCTCTGTTAAAAAATGATCTTCGTTTATATGTAATCCGTTCTGCTCAAGGCATTCACACGATACTCCCGGACCTATAACCTCGCTCAATCCATAACTGTCAAGTGCAGTTATACTCAATCTTTGTTCTATTTCACTCCTCATAGACTCGGACCAGGGCTCGGCCCCAAAAAAACCTACTTTCAACTTAAGCTTTTTAAAATCCACCCCGATTTTTTCCGCAACTTCAGACATATACAGAGCATAAGAAGGAGTGCAGCAGAGAACAGTTGATTTAAAATCATTCATGATCTTTAGCTGTCTTTCCGTATTACCTCCTGAGATCGGAATTACCATTGAGCCGATTTTCTCGGCTGCATACTGGAACCCGAATCCGCCGGTAAACATCCCGAATCCATGACTGACCTGTACCACATCTTCTTTTCTCACCCCGGCATCATACATTATCCTTGCCAGTACCTCTGCCCAGATATCTATATCTTCCGAGGTATACCCAACTACCGTAGGATTACCTGTGGTTCCAGATGATGAGTGTACCCTTATTACCTCGCTTAAGGGGGTACAAAATAACCCGAATGGGTAATTTTCCCTCAAGTTGTCCTTGGAAGTAAAAGGCAGTTTTTCAATATCTCTTATATCTTTTAGCTCATCGGGATTAAGTCCTGCTTCATCAATTACCTTTTTATAATATTTATTATTTTTATAAGTATGCTTTAAAGTATTTTTTAGTCCTTCAAGTTGTGCAGACCTGATCTCTGGCTGGCTCGCAGTTGAGATCTTTTCATCCCAGAATTTTTTTTCAGTCATTTTTAAAGAGTCTCTCCTTTCCTTCTATCCACGACTCTTTTTGCTTTACCGGTACTCCTCTGTATTGTCTTGGGTTCTTTTAGCTTAACATCTATTTTTATTCCAGTAGAAGAATATAGTTTATGTTCAATCGATGATTCAAATTCTTCCAGTTTGTTCATTTTCTCCGAGAATATATCTTCTGATACTTCAACCCATAACTCTAAAGTATCCAGATAATTTTTTCTGTCCACAACAATCAGGTAATGGGGTTCGATTTCCCTGACTTTCATGAGTACCTCTTCTATCTGTGAAGGGAATATGTTTACTCCCCTTATAATCAACATATCATCAGTTCTGCCCACGGGCTTTGCCATCCTTGCATGCGTCCTGCCGCATTCACATTTACCGGTATGAATAAATGATAGGTCTCTGGTTCTGTATCTGATTATAGGGAGCGCTTCTTTAGTAAGCGAAGTAAAGACCATTTCACCGCTTTTACCCGGCGGAAGCTGTTTTCCCGTATCCGGGTCTATAATCTCAACTAAAAAATGGTCTTCGGCCACGTGCATCCCCTTTTTAAAAGTACATTCACATGAAACACCGGGACCGATTATTTCACTGAGGCCATAAATATCAATAGCTTCAATATGAAGCCTCTGTTCAATCTCATTTCTCATTTCCTCTGTCCAGGGCTCAGCTCCCAGTATTCCTATCACAAGCGGCAACTTTTCAAAATCAACACCTAACTCTTTTCCGACCTCAGCTAAATAAAGGGCATAAGAAGGAGTACAGCATATTACCGTTGAACCGTAATCATACATTATTTTAAGCTGTCTCTCCGTATTTCCGCCTGATACCGGGATTACCATTGCGCCCAGAAGCTCGCCGCCATAATGAAGGCCAAGCCCACCGGTAAATAAACCATATCCGTAACTATTCTGGATAATATCACCCTCCCTTACTCCTGCTCCATATAAATCTCTGGCAATTAAGTTAGCCCACATGGAAATATCATTTCTTGTATAACCTACCACAATAGGATTACCCGTAGTCCCGGAAGATGAATGAATCCTTACTACTTCATTCATCTTCCGTGCAAAAAGTCCAAAAGGGTAATTTTTGCGGAGATCATCTTTTGTGGTAAAAGGTATTTTTGCCACATCATCCAGACTGTTAAAATTGTAGGGATCTATTCCGGCATCATCCATGCCTTTCTTATAAAAACCTACATTTTCATAGGCATTCATTAAAGTTTTTTTAAGTCTTTCAAGCTGAAGCCTTTCCAGTTTATCTCTGGAAAGAGTTTCAACTTCTTCTTCCCAGTAAATGCCATTCATAAGATGATCTCCTTTCCATATATGCTCGTATTAACTGAAGCATTTATCTACTATCTCTTTTTTAACCGGTCTGGTGAATAAAGTTACAATTATAGTAACAATAAATGCAAGCGGGAAAGCAATAAGTATCGGGTGAATCGCATTCCATGGATACCCGAGTAAACTCTCTTTTCCGAACCAGGCATTCACAACCAATAAAAATTTAGCAGTTTCTGAATGCACAAAGAACATCCAGAATATGCTGGCTACGAGCCCCACTACCATTCCGCTGATTGCAGCAGCCTTTGAAGTCCTCTTCCAGTAAAGCCCCAATACGTACATAGGTAAAAATACTGCGGCACATACACCGAAGAAAAGCGCCGTGCCCAGTGCAATAATACTTACAGGCAGATAATAGCCCAGAAGTACACTTAAAATAATCCCAATAATTACCCCTATTTTTGTTACCAGGATTCCTTTTCCTGATTTTGTTGTTTCATCTCTTTCAGATACTGCGGTTCCCACCTGGAGCATGTCTCTTGAGAAAGCGGTACCCAGGGCATGAAACTGGGAACTTATTGTAGACATTGCAGCAGCTAAAAGAGTAAGCATAAATATATACACAAACCAGGAAGGCATTGCCGTATTAATGTAGGTAGGAATTATTAAATCAGTGTTACCGCCTGCCTCTGCTATAGCAATATTGCCTGTGTTATTAAAGAAATAAACATTTGTAAGCGCTCCTACCACAAATGCAACACCGGTCATGGCCAGAATAAAAATGCCTCCGATTAAAACTGCTCTGTTTAACTCTTTATTACTCTTAACGGTCATAAATCTTACTGTAAGCTGGGGTTGCGCCAGTACACCAATACCGACACCTAAGATTATGGTTGAGACCAGTTTCCACCATATTGGTGAACCCATAGCAGGCATTGTAGTCCACCCCAGGTGCCCGCCTGCTGTAAGATTTTCAGGGACTTTTGAAGCAAGATCTGTCAGTGCCTGATGGGCAGGTATGATACCGCCGAGATTTTTATAAGTCAGTACCATTAAGATGGCCATACCTATAAACATAATAGTTCCCTGCAGGGCATCAGTATACATTACTCCTTTAAGTCCGCCTGCAATTACATAGGCAGCAACTATTATGGAAAATATTGCCAGTGCCAGTATAAAATTAATATTTAATGTACTCTCGATAAATCTTGCGGCACCGATCAATACAACCCCGGTATAAAGAGGCATAAAAAGAAATACCACCACGCCTCCCAGAACCTGTATGAATTTTGAATCATACCTTCTGCCCAGAAATTCCGGGAAAGTATGTGCCTCAAGGTTTGCTCCAATCTGCCTGGTCCTTTTACCAAAAAATATAAAGGCTATAGCTATACCCACAGCAATATTTAAAAAAGTAAGCCACAGCAGCCCCATTCCAAGAACCCCTGCTGCACCTCCAAACCCTACAATAGCAGATGTGGAAATAAAGGTTGCGCCATAAGAAAGCGCCATAACATAGGGATGGATACCTCTGCCTGCAACCATGAAGTCACGGGTAGTTTTGGTACGCCTGAAACCAAGATAACCCAAAAATCCTATAACCAGTAGATAAATAACTACAATTATGCTGAATAATGGAACGTTCACTTAATTCTCCTTTCTATAATTCATATACTTTTCCTCACACTAACTATTTGTCTTTATTCCACATTACTAACCCATAGACAATGCAAAATACGCTGCTTAATATTGTCATTAAATACGCCAATAATGCAGATACGCCAGCAAAGCCTAACATATGCCCTCCTTTCAATTTTAATTTCTAAATTTAAAAAACTAAAAAAATACTTTTCCTGATAGAAACTTCCTACATTCAGTAGATTACCCGCAAAGTTTTATATTATTTTCGCGTAATACTTCTTCGGTTGCTGCTATATCGGCTACATTAAGGACTATTTTTGTTCCCGCAATTACATATATGTAATCTATATTTATGCCTTCACTGGCAAGAACATCAAGAATCCTATATAGCTCGCCTGGCCTGTCTTCAACTTCCACACATATAACATCTGCAAGATGGGTCGTAAAACCGGCTTCTTTTAATGCCTGGCTTCCCATTTCCGTATCAGAAACCACCAGTCTTAATATCCCATAATCTCTTGCCTCGGTTGTAGAAAATCCCTGTAGATTTATATTTCTTTCCTTTAAAATCCTTGTTACCTCTGCCAGCCTTCCTGTCTGGTTTTCAAGAAAAACAGTAAGTTGTTTTATGGGCATTTCTCTTACCCCCTTCTAATTTAATTTATAAATTTATTGTTTTTTTGCCGTTTATTATCTTTCTGCCTTCTTTAAAAGCCTTTAAATTTATTTCAACCGCATTCCGGGGTGCATTTTCTCTGATTGATTTAATCCATGAATCTTCTTTGATGGGAATAAAATTAGATAGACTTCCCAGGAGCACCGTATTTGATACTCTTATTTCATTTAAATTCTTTGCTATTTCAGTCGCTCTTATAAACATATAATTTGAAGTATGGCCTGCTACTCTTGAAATTATATCTTCCGGATATTCCATGCCTCCCAGATACATTGAAACTGGATATATTTCAAAATCATTTATAATGATAAACCCTCCTGCATCCAGCCTATTGATATACCTTAGCGCTTCAAGTTTCTCCAGGGATACAATAATATCAGCATAACCCGTAACCGGAGAGTGGACTTTCTCCCCTATTCTTACATTACCTATAACACTCCCGCCTCTTTGAGCCATCCCGTGAACCTCTGAAACCTTTACATCCAGGCCATCAAACAAAGCTGCTTCAGCAACGATAGTAGTTGTAAGCATTATTCCCTGACCACCCACTCCTGTAAATAGGATTGACAATATATGGCCATCTTTTAAAAGTTTTTTCCAATTTTTAAAAAAATCTTCCAGTTCTGCTCTAATAGATTTATTTTCCCTGCAACTATTAGTATTATTGTCGTTTTTCATATAAAAATGTTTTATTTTTTTTAAAATATAAGTTTAATAAAAAAAATCTATTTATTATCTACTGTTTTATTATTCCTTAATTTTATAGCATTTTTCCTGCAAATATCTAAGCATACCATACAGCCGCTGCACACCGTTGTGTTAATAGAATATTTATTGTCCCTAAATTCAATAGCCGGGCATCCGAATCTTAAACAGAGGCCACAACTTTCACATCTGTCTTCATCTATATAAATATCAACCCTGGCCTTATTTTTTTCGAGAAGTACACATTTCCTCCTGGCAACAATAACTGAAATACGATCTTTTCTTAACTCTTCTCTGAGTGTTTTCTCAAATAGCTTAATATCATAAGGGTCTATAACTTTTACATTTTTTACGCCTGCCCCTTCCGCAATTTTTTCCGGTTTTATTTCTACAGTGTCTTCGCCCATTAAAGTCTTTCCCACACCCGGATGTACCTGAAGACCTGTCATAGCAGTAATCCTGTTATCCAGGATTATTATTACCCCGCTCCCTTTATTGTAGACGCTGTCTATAAGCGGGGTTATTCCGGAGTGGAAAAAGGTTGAATCCCCTATTACAGATACTATCTTTCTCTTTAATTCCGGATCGGCTTTCTCCATTCCCAGCGCCTGCCCTATCCCAGCTCCCATGCACAAACAGCTGTCTATTGAATCAAGAGGCGGCAGTACCGCAAGAGTATAACAGCCGATATCTCCCATAACTGTGATCTTCAACTTTCTTAAAACATAAAAAACGGGGCGGTGCGGACAGCCTGCACATAAAACCGGCGGTCTCTGCGGAATTTTATCAGCAGCTTCCTTTTCAACTTTTATTCTATATGAAATATTTTTACCGGTATTAGAAGAAATATTAATACCGATGGAGCAGGGTTTATTTATTAAATCCGTTCCGAAAAGTTGCCCGTAAAGATCCTCCAGTATTCCAGGATTTAATTCACCGTATTGCGGAAAATATCCCTTTCCTATTATTTCAATTTCAGGATCAATTTGCTGTATTTGCTCCTCTAAAAAGGGCTCCAGTTCTTCTATGACTATTAACACTTTTTTCCCTTTTATAAAATCTTTTACAATTTTTTTAGGAAAAGGACTTGAAATCCCAAGCTTTAATATAGGGACATTAGAAAAAACCTCTCTGGCATACTGAAAATTTATTCCGGATGTTATTATGCCCACGCTATCAATTTTATTTTTATTTTTTGGAGCATATATCCGGTTTAAAGAACTGCGTTCGGAAAATCCTGTCAACTCTTCCCATTTTTTTAATAAAATTTTATGCCTTATCCTTGCATAAGCGGGAATCATTACATATTTTACACAGTCTTTTTTATATTTTTTACCAGTAATTTCTATTCTTTCCCCCGGTTTTACAATCGACCTTGAATGAGAAATCCTTGTAGTCATCCTGATAAGGACCGGGGTGTCAAATCTCTCACTTATTTCAAATGCTTTGATTGTAAAATCCCTGGATTCCTGGCTATCTGAAGGCTCCAGCATAGGTATTTTTGAAAATCTGGAATAATACCTGTTATCCTGTTCATTCTGGGAACTGTGCATATCGGGGTCATCTGCGGATATTATAACCAGCCCGCCATTTATTCCGGTATACGCAAGGGTCATTAACGGATCCGCTGCTACATTCAACCCAACGTGCTTCATAGCAACAAGTGTCCTTGCTCCGGCCATACTGGCACCTGATGCGATTTCTAAGGCAACCTTTTCATTTACCGACCACTGGCTGTAGATTTCTTTATAACGCGAGATATTTTCAAGTATCTCTGTTGAAGGCGTCCCGGGGTAGGCTGTTGCAACCCTGACTCCTGCTTCAAATGCTCCTTTTGCAATGGCTTCATTCCCTGTTAAAAGTTCCGGACGATTTATATTTTTCAATAAATCCTTTCACATTTTCTATACATCCTTACCGGATGAATTTAGATATCAGACTAACTTTTATTATACTTATTTAATAAATTTACTATTTTTATTTATTAATATTTATTATTTTTATTAATATTAAACGCAGGAATTTTTAATTTTTAATATATTACAATAATTCTATTATACTTTCCACCTTAAAAAAACTATTTACCCTCTTAAATTTATTATGATTTTAATATAATATATCTAAAGATGGAATATAAGATTAAAAAGAAACAACTTAATAGAGATATCAGCTATAGATACTTTATCTATATTGCTATAATAATATCGTTACTTCAGCTGCTGGGTTTAAAATCCTGCTATCAGGAGAGAATAACTAAATTGCCTGATAATCTATTCGCATCCAGGGTGAACTACCCTATTTCAGAGCTTACTATTGATATGGTTTACGGAAAAGCAGGACCGGAAGCTTCTGAAGAAAACGGAGCATCTGTAACTGAAGAAGATTCTTTAGCAGAACTGGATGAAAGCCAGTCCAATGATTCAGGAAGTCTGGATATTACGGATATCCAAAAAGATATTGTTTTAAAAACTCTGGAACTTCTTGACAGTGATATAGAATATGGATACCAGGTTTTTCCTGACACGGGTTATCCTTCCAACAATATATGGATCTCCACTGATGTAATATCCATGACTTTAAAGGAATGCGGCTACGACCTTATGGAATTAATATATGAAGATATGATTAATCATAAAGAAGATTATCCGCTGGACATAAAAGGGAGGAAAACACCACTAAAATATATTGACTTCAGGGACGTTTTTTTCCAGGAAAAATTCTTCAGACGTAATGCTTTGACAACGCTTCCCCATGAATATGATTTGAATGATGAAAACAGGGATTTTTTATGGCAGCCGGGCGATATAGTTTATTTCCAATTTGATGAGGATAACCCTTATGCAGACCTGGGCGGATTTGTTTCTCCCCGTACCAACGAAGAAGGAGTTCCTCTGGTAATAATGATCTCAAGCGAATTCGGTAAAATCAGTGAAGTCGATGTGCTTACGGAATATAAAATAGTGGGTCATTTCCGCTACCCTCTGCCGGAAGTTGATTAAACCGGGCAGGTATATTAAGAAAAAATAAATGGATTAAAATTGGTTTTGTAATCAAACCAGTCTACTTTTTCAGTTCTTTTTAAAAATCTCACAACCTTATAGGTAACCGGGGTAAATATAATTTCAAGAGAGACCTTAAAAATGTAATTAGAAATAATTATAAATAACACAAGTCTATTGTCATATACGCCGAGAAACGCAATAATCACAAAAATGACTGTGTCGATACCCTCTCCCACTATTGTCGAACCTATTGTTCTTGCAAAGAGCCATCTTCCTTTTGTAAGAACTTTCATTCTTGCCAATATATAGGAATTTGAAAATTCCCCTGCAAAATACGCAATAAGAGAAGCAGTGACTATCCTTGGAGTCTGCCCCAGTATTGCCATATAAGCTTCCTGATGTTCCCACCCGCCGGCAGGCTTAATCAGGCCTATTAAACTGAGAGTTAAAGACATCAGAAGTGCACAGAAAAATCCTATCCATATTACGCGCCTGCTCTTTTTATAGCCATATACTTCAGTTAATATATCTCCAAAAATATAAGAAAGAGGAAAAAGGATTGTCCCGCCGTCAAAAGTAAATTTCCAGATCTCTACTATTTTTGTTGAAGCTATATTGGAAATTAGCAGAACTGCAACAAAAAGACCGGTTATAAGGTCAAAATACCTGAACCTTTCCGGAGTATCCGACTGTTTGCTTAGATTAAAATCCATTTATCTATTATAACTATTTTAAAAAAATTTTTTATTTGTTTTTTTATTATTGATATTTTAGTATTATAATTCATAGACACGGTAATATGGAAATTTTTAAACATATAATTTTTCAAGACTGTTTAAAAGTCTGAATATCAATATTTAATAAATATTTTTTTGGAGGTCGGCATCCGATGAATACAGAAAAAAAATTTGACAGTACTGTTATAAATTTTGTAATAGGCGGGGCTATTATAGGAGCAATTGCAGGCTATCTCGTAAAAAAAATAGGTGCAAAAAATATAATGAATATTTTAAAGCAAAAGGAAATTATTCCTCCTTCTATATCAAATCTGGTAAATGAATTCACCTCAAAGAAAAAATCTGCCGGATAGGAATAAACCTGCTAATAAACTTATTACATTTAAAGTATTTGTATGAGATATAAAAATATTATCTTATAATTTTTTTTAGTCTTTTAACTATCTCTTCAGGGGCATCTTTTTCATTACCATAAAGTAATAAACAATTGCCGCAATACCGTTCAGCTGGGATACAAAAAAAGTTACAATCAAAATCACGAGCCACATGGTTTTGGCATTTTCTCCGCCTGTTCCGGGCGGGAACTCTTCGGGTTTTCTCCTCGCGCAATCAACAAGGGCGATAATCCATACTATGAAGAAAAAGAGCCCTACCAGCATTCCAATAACTGCGGCACATATCCCGAATACAACAAATGGGGCAGCCATGACACTAACAGCACCACTGATTGCATCCTCTGTCAATTCTTCTGCGATACAGCTGACGGCAAGCAGTGCCGCTGCTGTAACCAGTAACAAATTAGCCCATAAAAATATTTTTTTCATAATTCCTCCTGTTTAATAAGAAAATAATTTTAAAACTGATTCGAACAATTAAAAACTCCATTTGCTCATCCTGTTAAATTATCCATTTGGATAGTTTATGTAATATGAATCAGGCTTGGTGGCAACATCAATAATTGCCCATATTGTTGCAGCAATTGCCCAAAAACCTAAAGTAACTATAGACAAAGCCAGATTCAGCCAGAATTTCCAGGAATCTTTTTCATAAGTATAAATCCATGTCCAGAAACTTAAGAAAATTGCCAGTAATAGGGCTACTGTTTTATCTTTGGAAACTTTCGGCCTATCAAGCACTCCCCCTTTGACTGCCACACCGCAGTGAGGGCAGATTGCAGCATTTTCGTCTATTAATTTTCCACAATTCTGGCAATATTTACCCGCTTTTTTAGTACTTATTTGTTCTTCCATAAATTCCTCCTGTGTAATAGGATAGTAAAACTTTTTAAAAATATTATTTGTATTCAGTTTCTCTTAGCATGGGTGAATCAAACCAGGAACCTGATATCTTATAATTTCCCTCATCAGGCTCAGATATACCCATGGTAACCGTTACTTTATTGGATTCTTCCGTATAATCAGCTCCAAAAATAATGACAATCATTCCGTTTCGGATCGTTGAGCCGGAAACTTCTTTTGAACCGGCCACATACTTTCCTATGGTGTTATTTAAATAGGAAGAAAATTTTATAAACTCTCCCTCCGGCACCGCTTCCAGCATTTTATCATCCAGGTCCTTTTTATAATTTTCATAATCCCCGTTATTTAAAGCAATCAGGGCATTCTCTGCAGCTTTATCGGCAAAAGAAATCGCTTCCTCGCTAACTGTCGTGCAGCCCGGGACCATAAGAGCAGTTATAAATACCAGCAGCAGTACTGCAATGATTAAAATTTTTTTTCTCATAAAGCCTCCGTATTGAAATTTTTCTCTATTATAATTTCCCTTTCCTTATTTTATATATATTCTCGGGATCCTATTTTTAAGCA
>CAYRJH010000003.1:20473-31002 GCA_964424685.1 uncultured Actinomycetota bacterium
TTATAATTTCCCTTTCCTTATTTTATATATATTCTCGGGATCCTATTTTTAAGCATGCATACCACCTCATAATTAATGGTACCCATCAACTCCGCTAGATCCTGCGCAGTAATCCTGTTTTTACCTGATTCTCCTATCAATATGACTTCATCACCGACTTTAATGTTGCTGCCAGCAGTAATGCCTGTAATATCTATCATAAACTGGTCCATCGTAACATTTCCCACTACCGGGGCATACATTCCATTTATTAAAACTTTTCCTTTATTGGACAGCATCCTCGAATAACCATCGGCATAGCCCACAGGGACAGTGGCAATCAGGCTGTCTCTACCGGTTTTGAAAGTGCCGCAGTAAGAAACAGGGTAACCTTTCGGAACACTTTTTATGAAAGATATTTTCGTTTTAAGACAGAGTATTGGTCTTAAATCTGATATGGTTTTACCTGCTTCCGGATCGAGCCATCCGGTATAATCCATATCGTAAGGATTCAGGCCATATAAGGAAACACCGATTCTCGCCATATCCATATGCATATTCTTATGCCTGAAAAATGCGGCACTATTAGCGCAATGATAGTACCTTACCGGTATCTTATAATCTTTTACCTTCCTTATACTCTCATTAAACCTATCCCATTGTAATTTTGTATAAGAGTCATTTTTACCACTCGCACAGGCGAAATGCGTTGAGATGCCTTCCAGTCTCAAATCTGGCAGGCCGGCAACCTTTAAAATCTCACGGGCGGCATCATTAAAATTTATTCCTATCCTGTTCATCCCTGTATCTATGTTAATGTTAACTTTTACATCTCTTTTAATCCTGGTGCATTCTTCTGAAAAGAATTTCGCCGATTTATATGAGTTTACACCCAGGATAAGGTCATTTTTTATAGCCTCCGCTACTGCCTCCGGCGGGCATTCGCCCAGAATATATATAGGTTCGGTAATTCCGGATTTTCTTAATTCTATTCCCTCTTCAACCAGTGCCACTCCGAGAGCCCGCGCTCCGTTTTTTACCGCTTCTTTTGAAATCTCTACCGCACCGTGACCATAAGCATCGGCTTTGACCACAGCCATTATCCTAACGTTTTTAGAAGCTGCGTATGATTTAATTATTTTAAGATTATGGATCAGGTGAAACAGGTTTATTTCAGCCCATGCAAATCTTTTATTTATTATAGGATTCTGGTGCATAATATTTTCATAATAGATAAATAAATTTTTAAACCATTGATTTTACAATATCTGCCCTGGTAATTATTCCTGCCAGATCACCCTTTTTATCCAGAACAGGGACCCTGTTAATATTATATTTTATCATTATATTGGCGACTTCATTGACAGTTGTGTCTTTATTAACCGTCCGTACTTTAGCAGTCATAATATCTTCTACTTTTGTCCCGAGATATTTTGTAAGATTTCTCTTAAACTTATTCAGGCTTTCAAGATATATAATACTATCAAGAAGTTTGAAATACCTCGGGAAATGAAGATCGGCATCTTTTACGATTAAATCTCCTTCGGTAGCAATTCCAACCAGTTTTCCGCTGTCATCAACCACGGGGACCCCGCTTATTTTATTTTTTACGAGCAATTCAGAAAGTTTTTCCACTGATTCATTTTTATTTATAGTTATAACTTTCTTTATCATAACATCTCTCGCTAAAATCTCCGGCATTTTTTGCTCCATTCATCAATGTTATTATTAATAATTTTTAAAATTTTAATATTTTTAATATTTTATTTTTTCTATTTCCAGGAAAACTCTTTTGATACCCTCTAAAAGATCCGTTGCCACAAGCGAGGTCCTGCTGGTTTCTTTTACCATAATATCCGCTGCCAGCCCATGAATATAAACTCCGCATACGGCACTTTCCATTAAGCCCATTCCCTGGCACAGCAACGAGCCGATAATACCGGTTAATATATCACCGGTTCCTGCCGATGCCAGACCCCAGTTTCCTGTTGGATTAATAAAGGTCCTATTGTTGTAATCAGAGACTATGGTCCTTGCGCCTTTAAATACGGATGTTAATTTATATTTTTCTGCAGCCTCCTGATTTACCCTTATCCTATCTTCTAATGGAATAATTCCGAGACCCATTATTAATGACATTTCTCCTGTATGAGGGGTTATTATAACGTTTGTAAGATTAAAATCTTCCATACTGCCGGTATTCTCGGGTCCATAAAGCGCGTAAAGGCCGTCAGCGTCAAGTACCACTGGTTTCTTTATATTTTTTAATATTTCTCTTACCAGGCTTAATGTGCTTAAATCTCTTGAAAGCCCCGGACCTATTGCCAGCGCACTGAATCTATCACTTAATTCAAATATTTCATTTAAACTATCTATATGTAAAGATACATTTTCCGTTTGTTCAACAGGATATGTGATTACTTCAGTGAGTTTTTCCTCAAAAACATTATTTAACCCCCGCGGACATACAAGAGTCACTATTCCGGCTCCGGATTTTAAAGCACCCATACATGTCATTGAGGCTGCACCGGTAAACCCGGCAGAACCTGCTATCACCAGCAAACTTCCAACTCTATATTTATATGTCCAGGGTTCCTTTACAGGTATAGTTCCTGCTACCCATTGAAGATCGGGTTCAAAAATCTGTTCATACTCCTCGTAATATCCTTTAGGAATTCCTATATCGATAATTAGGACCTCCCCTGTAAAAGCTGCACCCGGGTAATTTACCAGTCCCATTTTCTTGCAGCCAAATGTTATGGTTTTATCCGCCTTTACAGCTGTGCCTAAAATTTTCCCATCATCAGAATCAATACCCGAGGGAACATCTATTGAATAGATCTTCAGATTCTTATTTTTTTCCCTGGCAAGGTTTATGGCTTCAATCACTTCCTTTGAGGAGCCGTGAACATCCTTACCGTGAACTCCTGTCCCGAATAAAGCATCCAGTACAAAATCGGCCTTTCCTAATTCTTCATTTAAAAATGAGCCTGTCTTCTTATCTTCAGGATTTAAATAATAAATGTTATCTTTTTTACTTTCTTCTAACTTTTTAAAGTAAAACAAACTGTCAGGACTAAGTTTTTCTACAGTTGATGTGTGAAAGACTGTTACTTTCATACCATAATCCAATAAATCACCGGCAGCCACAAATCCGTCGCCGCCATTGTTTCCGCTCCCGCAGACAACAATACCCCGTGCGGCTCTATTAATTTCCTTACCTTCAAAATCAGTTATAATTACTTTAGCTATGCCGCTTCCGGCATTTTTCATGAGCCATTTTGAATCTATCCCGCCGGCTATGGCTTTTGTATCAATCTCCGCTATTCTGCTTCCTTTTAGAATCCTGGTTAATCTCATTTTTTTAGTTGTATCATTCATTTTAAATCAACCTGCCTTTATAATTATAAAAAATCCCGGATTACAAATCCATAAATTATATAATTGCCACGGCATACGCAACAGCGAAATTTTCCGTTGCCGATACCGATACTTTTATTTCTTTAATTTTAAGCTTCCCGCTGAACTGGCAAGTTTTTCCGTATAGTTTTATAAAAGGTGCTCCGGCATCCGTATTTGACAGTTCAATTTCTTTTAAAGAAATATTTTTACTGACTCCTTCTGCCAGTGATTTTGCAACTGCTTCCTTTGCCGCAAAACGCGCCGCAAAACTCTGGAATTTGCCTTTATTTTTCCTGTTACAATAATCTATTTCATTTTCGGTATAAACTCTTTTCAAAAAGCCAGAATTTTTCCTGATGACAGATTTTATTCTTTCAACCTCAATTATATCAGTACCTATTCCATATATCTCCATAAATTTTTACTCCACTGTAACACTCTTTGCAAGATTTCGCGGCTGGTCAACGTTCCTATCAAGGTTCTTTGCTATATAATATGAATATAACTGAACAGGGATAATAGTTAAAATGGCATACAATTCTTCAAGAGTCTCAGGCACTCTGAAGATATGATCCGCGTATTTTTTTGTATTTTTATCTTCCTGGCTGATTATGGAAAAAATAGTGGCTTTTCTTGCTTTTACTTCCTGTATATTGCTTAATATCTTTTCATATACCGGATCAGCAGGCATAATTCCCACTACCACTGTTTTTTCATCAGTAAGAGCTATCGGACCATGTTTCATTTCACCGGCCGGATACCCCTCCGCATGAATGTAAGAAATTTCCTTTAACTTCAGTGCGCCTTCCAGTGCTGCAGGAAGTCCGAAAATCCTTCCAAGAAATAAAAAACACCTATATTTATATGTCCGGTCAGCAATTTTTTTTATTTCATCCGCCCTGTCCAGTATATTCTGTATTTTATCAGGTATATCTTCCAGCTCACTGGCTATTTTTTGTAATTCACTTTTCCTTATATTTCCTTTTACCTTTGCAAGGTATAGCCCGATAAGATACATTATTATTATTTGGGCAGTAAAAGTTTTAGTAGCGCAAACGCCTATTTCCGGTCCAGCATGTGTATATATTACTGAATCGGCTTCTCTTGCCACAGTACTCCCCACAACATTTGTGATGGCCGCTAACTTTGCTCCTTTTGATTTTGCCTCTCTGATTGCAGCAAGAGTATCTACCGTTTCTCCAGACTGCGTTATAGCCATAAACAAACAATCTTTTCCCACCAGCGGATCCCTGTATCTATATTCTGAAGAAAAATCCACCTCAACAGGAATCCGGGCCCACCTTTCTATAACCTGTTTCCCGATTAATGCGGCATGGTAAGATGTCCCGCATGCAATTATCTGAACTTTTTTTAGATTTTTAATCTGTTCCGCAGACAGGCCTAATTCATTAAAATGAAGCTTTCCGTTTGTTAACCTGCCTCTCATCGTTTCTCTGGCTCCGTAAGGCTGCTCAAATATTTCTTTTAACATGAAATCTTCATAACCGCTTTTTTCAGCACTTATAACACCCCAGTCAACTTTAAAAGGCTCCCTTTCGATTAATTCTCCTTCTCTGTTATAGATTTCTACTCTATCTTTTGTAAGTCTCACGGTCTCATAATCTTTAATCACTATGAAATTACGGGTATATTCCAGTACTGCCGGTATATCCGATGCAAAAAAATTACCTTCTTTTGACACTCCTACAATTAAAGGACTGAGTACTCTTGCCCCTATAAGTTCTTCAGGATGATAACTGGAAATTGCCACAATAGCCCCTGAACCCCTGATTTTTTTTAACACCTTCTGCATCGCTTTAAGTAAATCCCCATTGTTGTATTTTTCCAATAAGTGGGGCAGTACTTCCGTATCAGTTTCCGAAACAAACTTATGTCCTTCCTTTTTAAGCTCTTCCTTGATTTCAGCATAGTTTTCTATTATGCCGTTATGAACAACAGCAATTCTCCCATTATCAGCTGCATGAGGATGGGCATTTATCTTTGTCGGTTCACCATGTGTTGCCCATCTTGTATGTCCTATTCCGCAGTTACCGTCTGCTTCCAGATTATTTACTTCTTTTTCCAGTATGTTTATTTTCCCTGCTTCTTTGACAACACTGATTTTACAATTCCTCAATGATTTTGCCTGTCCGGCATCTGCAGGGATTACAGCAATACCTGCAGAATCATAGCCTCTGTATTCCAACCGCTTTAGCCCGCTTATTAAAATATCTTTACATTTTTTATTTCCAATATACGCAACGATCCCACACATCAATATCCTCCGGCTTATTAACCTGCTTCTATATTAAATTTGACTTTATTTAATTATAAATTCAATAATTAAAAAATCATATATATAATTATATAAAAGAAGTACTGAAATATTATAACAAAACCCGTTAAAAGTGAGAAAACAAAGATTTAAAAAAAGGTTCCACTATACAAAATTTTAAAAAACAGCAATAATTATTAAAAAATTTTTTAAATTTTTTTTAAGGGGGCAATTATCGATATTATAATAAAAGAAAATTATGAAGAGATGAGTAGATTCGCAGCAGAAGTAATATCAAATTGCATAAAATCAAAACCTTCCTGTGTTCTCGGACTGGCAACCGGAAGCAGCCCTATAGGAACATACAGAGAACTTATAAAAATGCATAAGCAGGGCCTGGATCTTTCCCGGGTAAAAACTTTCAACCTTGATGAGTACTTTGGGATCGGAATCAATCTTGTGAAACCTTATAATATGGACCAGAGTTATGCAAGGTTTATGTATGAAGAATTTTTTAAATATGTAAATATTAAAAAAGAAAACATCTATATACCCGATGGTCTCACAAAAGAACCTGAAAAATTCTGCCGCTGGTATGAAGATGAGATAAAAAAAGCGGGAGGAATAGACCTGCAGCTTTTAGGGATAGGCGGAGACGGGCACTGGGCATTCAACGAGCCGGGGTCGTCTCTTTCATCCAGGACAAGAATCATACAGCTTACAGATAAAACACTTGATGACAATTATGAAAGTTTTTACAGGAAAGCAAAAATAAAAAGAGAAGATATGCCGCATCTTGCCATTACAATGGGAATCGGGACTATTCTTGAAGCAGGACAATTACTTATGATTGCAAACGGAAAGAAAAAATCAAAAGTCATTGTGGAAGCTCTCCGGGGCCCTGTAACAAATCAAATCACGGCATCGGCAATACAGCTTTATAATGGAAAGGCTACTGTTGTGCTTGATAAAGACGCGGCCTCTGGATTAACAATATAAAATAGAGCCTAAACGTTTAAATAAATCAAAAATCAGATTAGTGGATTGCAAATAAATCCGGCTTACCGGATTAAAATATTTCTTCTCTTTCCTGTTTTGTATAAAACAGTTTCATGCACTCTTCTTCCGGAAATACCCCGGTGCTCTCAAGAAGGCGGGATTCAGCATTTTTTCTGTTTATTACCGCTTCTTTTTCCAGAGCAAGCAGTTTTTCCGGGATTTTCTTTTCTGCAAGCATTTTTTTTATTTTTCTAAAAATTTCCCCGCTTCCATAGAGGAATTCCCCTTCATGTAAAATTTTTGATGCGACCATGGATTTGAAATTATTAAAATTTAGCTGGATCCGTACTTTTTGGATATCTTTTATGATATAGTCTATCTCTTCCCTATAAGACGGGCTTTTAATAAGATAATATTTCTCCTGATATATTGAACGGTCAAGATCTTTTAAGATTTTTCCGGATAAATTTTCCGTTACTACTATAATATCCAGGTCAGAACCCCTTACAACCTCGTTTGTTGATGTTTCCGGCCTTGGTTCCGAGTGAGCCATCCCATAAACTATATCACCGGCAATTATAAAACACGCACAGCCAGTTAAAATTTCCGGTTTTTTCTGGCTTATGACTATTTTTTTTATTACATCACGCGCAAGTTCCAGCTTTTGCTTACTTATATTTTTTATTTCATTATGAATCGACTCTGTTTTTATCTTTATTTCTCTGGAATCTTTCTTAAGCCCTGCTACAGTATAAGTAAGGAATTCCCGTTTTATTGAGGGAGAAAGTCTGGCATATCCTTTAATGCTGCTGTCAAGCCTTAAAAATCTTTTCCCGGATGTCCTTAAAACAATGTCACCGGATTCGCTGCAGATACGCCAGAGAGAAAATTCATCTAACCCGGATTCATCGCGTATCTCTTTTCCGCTTAAAGGCCCGGTTCTTTCCAAAAGTTCTTTGATTTTATCCATCATAAATTGAAATTATGCTGATTAAAATAAAGTTTATTATTGACACATCTTATTATGCAGACAACTTAAATTTAATTTAAATACCTGCTGCCGTTTTATTTTAAAGCCACTAATTCAATTTTTCTTTAACGACTTCAGCTATTTTAGCGGCAAGCCTTTCGGTTTCATCTTTATCGGGACCCTCAAGCATCACTCTGCAGATAGACTGCGTGCCCGAATACCTTACAAGTACTCTTCCCTTATCTGCAAGTTCTTTCTCAACTTCAGATATTACACTTTTTAATTCAGGTATTTCTTCAAGCGGAGCCTTTCTTTTGACCTTTACATTTATTAAAACCTGCGGAAAAGTTTTCATAATCTTTGACAATTCAAAAAGAGACTTTTTTTCTTTCTTCATAACTGATAAAAGCTGTAATGCAGTTAATATGCCGTCACCTGTCGTATGGTATTCTTTAAAAATTATATGTCCCGAGTCTTCTCCCCCAAGGATACAGTCATTTTTTATCATTTCCTCAAGTACATACCTATCACCGACTTTTGTTGCTATGTTTTTTATGCCCATCTCTTTAAATGCAAGTGAAAGCCCGAGATTACTCATTACCGTCGTAACTACGGTGTTATTTTTTAACATATTTTCATCTTTTAATCTTTTTGCACATATTGCAATCATCCTGTCACCGTTTATTATATTGCCCTTCTCATCAACCGCTATTAACCTGTCGCCGTCACCATCAAAAGCAAGTCCTATATTTGAGCCTGTTTCAACTACCTTCTTTGCAAGAGTTTCCGGATAAAGCGCGCCACAGTCCAGGTTAATATTACAGCCGTTTGGAGATACATTTAAAGCAATAACTTCGGCTCTCATTTCCTTAAATAGTGTTGGAGCCACTTTATAAGTAGCCCCGTTTGCGCAATCAAGAACAATTTTCATTCCTTCGAGGTCAAGGTTTTTAGGAAATGAATTTTTAAGAAAAACAATATATCTTCCACTTGCATCTTCTTCCCGGGATACCCGTCCCAGATTTTCGGAATCTGTTAGAAGAGTCGGGAGTTTTCTTGAAAGTACAAGTTCTTCAATCTGCATTTCTTCTTCATCCGAGAGTTTATAACCATTTTTTGAAAATATCTTAATTCCGTTATCCTTATATGGATTGTGTGATGCAGAAATCACTATTCCGGCATCTGCATCCAGATTAATGGTTAAAAAAGCAATACCGGGTGTCGGTACCGGCCCGACAAGTATCACATCGGTTCCCATTGAGCAAATACCTGACAACAGCGAGCTTTCTATCATATAACCTGAAAGTCTTGTATCTTTACCGATGACAATTCTTGAACAATGCTTTTTTCTTTTTAATATATGTGCAGTTGCCTGACCGATCTGCAAAACCATATCCGGAGTAATCGGATATTCATTTGCAACTCCTCTTATCCCATCGGTCCCGAATAATTTACCCATATCTTTGCCTCCTCTTAGAAAATTCTTTTTTATCCGGCTTAATCCTTCACCCCGGTATCTATATTCTTTGTTTTAATACCTGTTTTTGTCTTAATTTTATTATAGTTTTTGGAGGATAATATCCCCTTGCAGTTGTATTCGGGTATAGAAGTACACCTTTACCCAGAAGCGTTCCGGGAGTTGTAACACTATTGCACCCTGTCTCTACCCCGTCTCCAAGTATCGCTCCAAATTTCCTTAAACCCGTTTTATACTTTTTCCCCTTAATATCGATTACAATATCTGACTCAACCATCTTTAAATTTGCAAGCTTTGTCCCGGCTCCCAGATTTACCCTGCCGAGAATGCTGTCACCAATATATGCAAAATGTCCTGCTTTACTTCCCCCGAGCATTACACAGGATTTCAATTCAGTTGTATGCCCTACTACACAATCATTTCCAACGAGCGTATCACCTCTCAAATAGGCTCCCTGGCGGAGCTCTGTATTATCCCCGATAATAGCAGGGCCTTTTATCAGTACACCGGGTTCTATAACTGCCCCTCTGCCAATGCATATTCTATCATCCATTAGAACCGTACCGGCATATATTATGCTTGCGCCTTCCAGAACTCTGCCGTCTTTATTTATTATGGGTTTCTTTTTTAAGATATTTATATCAAAACCGGATTCAATAATTTCGCCATTATACATAACCACGGTTTTATTAATAAACGCTTCATTCTTTCTTAATTTAGAGACATTTGGTTCAATATGCTGCTCTATATATTTTTTAATTTCCTTTAGTGCATCCCATACATATTCAATATTGTAAAAAAGGTCCTTAAACTGAGTCTGGGAAAGATCAAAAAAATCTTCCGGTCTTAACATGTAAACGCTCCCCGTAAAAATTTTTATATTTTATTAGTTTTTTTTCTCTCTATATACTTTTTTTTAACATATGGAGAAGTCATACAGGATAATACGCCAAAATAGTCAGGTTTAAAAGAAATTATACCGCCGGATTCCAATTTTAAAAAGCTGTTTTTATCCTTTCCGGGTCCGGCTTCCTTTATTCCCACAACCGTATGGTCACTGCTCTGGCTTATAATATATAAATCAGGGCTGCAGCAGTAAATATTTTTACTGCTGACATCCTGCAGGCCCAGAGCCAGAATAATCTTATATGCCCTGCTATTTCTTTTTTTAACCTCAATTACTTGCGCTTCCAGAAGGAAGGTATCCATAGAAGCTTTTTTTATAGGCCTGTAATCTACTGTGTTATGTCCCAGAAGTATAGCTTCTCCTATCCGTACCTGATTGACCCCTTCAGGGACCATATTTTTTTCAATTAAATTCCAGATGCTTGAATTTCCACCTGATATAACCGGTATGTTTATTCCAGTAGTTTTCATAATCTCCTGCCGTAAATCAACAAGGATCTTTAAACTTTTAGGAACAGGGC
>CAYRJH010000003.1:31102-48119 GCA_964424685.1 uncultured Actinomycetota bacterium
CGCAGCATGACAAGTACCTGTTTCTCGCCATAAAAGTTTCTTAATCTCTCAAGGTTTTCCAGCCGGCTGTCTCCAAAAGTTGTAATTCCGGAATTCTTCATTGCCGCTGCTATTCTTGTGTCTCCTAATACACACTTAGTGACACCAATAACGGAAATACCCGATTCAGAGCAATGCATTTGAATGATCCTGCTGTTATGGGATATTCTATCCAGATATATTTTTAGACAAGGATAATGCATTAAGAAAAGACTATTATCTTTTGGAGAACTGGGGTCTTTTTCTGGCTTTTTTGAGGCCATACTTTTTCCTCTCTTTAATTCTTGAATCCCTGGTTAAAAAACCCTCTCTTTTTAGTATGGTCCTGTATTCCTGATTTATTTCCAGCAGTGCTTTGGAAATACCATGGCACAGTGCCCCTGCCTGTCCTGATATTCCCCCTCCTGATAAATCCGCAATAACATTGTAGGCGTTTTCTGTATTTGTAATTTTAAAAGGTTCAATAATGGTAGTTACAAGAGATTCTCTTTTAAAATATTCTTTAAAATCTCTTGAGTTTACCATAATCTTTCCTTCTCCGGGAACCAGCGTTACTCTTGCTACTGATTTTTTTCTCTTTCCGGTTGCATTATAAATTGCTTGATCTGTCAAATTGCTTCTCCTTTTTATAAATCGATTTTTTGAGGTTTTTGAGCACTATGTATATTTTCTTCACCTTTATATATCTTTAATTTCTTTAAGATTTTCCTGCCCAGGATATTATGCGGCAACATTCCTTTCACTGCATTTCTTATAACAAATTCGGGTGATTTCTCCATCTTTTTTTTCAAGTTTGTGACTTTGAGATTACCCACATATCCGGAATGCCTGTAATACTTTTTATCCTCTAGTTTATTGCCTGTGACCTTTATTTTATCCGCATTTATAACAACCACAAAATCTCCACAATCTAAATGTGGAGTAAAAGTTGGTTTATTCTTACCCCTTAAAATCCTGGCTATTCCCGTACACAATCTTCCAAGATTTTTATCTCTGGCATCTATTAAATACCATTTTCTTTCAATTTCTTCATTTTTTAAAATAAATGTTTTCAGTCCTACATTTACCATAACTCCTCCTGTCCCCTAATATTCAACTCCTGTGAGGAAAAGACCCTTTGCAGGTACTATCCCCCCGGTCAGATTTCTATTTCTTTTATTTAAAGCTTCCTGTATGCTTGCAGTTTCCCTCTGTCCTTTTCCTATCTCAAGTAAGGTCCCTACTATAATCCTAACCATATTATATAAAAAAGAATTTGCCGCTATCTTAAAGACCATTAAATCATCTTCTTTTTTTTCTACTGTAAATCTAAACACTTTCCTTATTGTATTATCTCTCAGACACTCCGGATTACAAAAAGACCCAAAGTCCTTTACTCCCACAAACATTTTTGCAGCTTTTTTCATAAGTCTTATGTTTAGTTTTTTGTTTACCAGAATGCTGTATTTTTTCAAAAAAACACTTTGATATTCTTTATTTACTACATAATAGCTATATTCTCTTAAAGACGCATCCCTTCTTGCATCAAAAGAAGGACTTACTTTTTTAAGTTTTTTAATAACTATATCATCTGGGAGCAGACTATTAATAGACCACAGTATTCTGTAAATATCCAGTTCTCCGGCAGTATAAAAATTTACCACCTGATACCTGGCGTGGACTCCCGCATCAGTTCTTCCGGCATATTTAAAATCAACTTTTTCATTTAATATTTTCGAAAGAACTTTTGTCAACTGCCCCTGTATAGTATTAATGCCACCTGGCTGTATCTGGAATCCACTGTAATCGGTCCCGTCATATTCCACAACAGCCATGTAGTTGTTTACCATATTATGCAGTTTAAATTCATACTTTTCAAAATAACAAGAATTTAGTTTTATTTTTTAAGCAGTTCCATTATTACAAGTTGAGCACCGTCTCCGGATCTGTTTTTATATTTAACAATCCTTGTAAATCCGCTTGATCTATCATACATGCCGGGGGATATTTCATTAAATAATTTCTGCACAGCTTCGGTGTTACCCAGCAGTCTTATGCAGTTCCTCCTGGCAGCCAGGTTATCTTTCTTGGCTATTGTTATTAATTTATCAATAAAACCCCTTATATACCTGGCTTTTGCTGATGTAGTTGTAATTTTTCCGTGATTAAATAGCGAAATAGTTAAATTTTTCATGATGGCTTTCTGGTTGCTGCTGCTACCGCCCAATCTTCTGCCTTTTTTCGGTATTACCATACTTTATTTCTCCTGCCTGTTATTTTTGTTTAAAAGATAATCCAAGTTCTTTTATTTTATCTTTTACTTCCTGAATTGATTTTTGCCCGAAATTTCTTATATCCAGGAGTTCATCCTCACTGTATTCAAGTAATTTTTCTATAGAATTAATTCCTTCTCTTTTCAGGCAATTATATGCCCTTACGGAAAGCTCCAGCTCTTCAATGGAAGGATACTCCTGCTTTGTGTCTTCCTCTTCAATTTCTTCAAATATCGGTTCATCTTTATTTTCCCTGTCGGAAAGATCTATAAGGAGTGCCATATAATCATTAATAATTTTAGATGCCTGGCTTAAAGCATCTTCCGGCCTGGCACTGCCATTAGTTCTTATAGTTATTAGAAGTTTGTCAAAGTTGGTTATCTGGCCAACTCTTGTATTCTCTACTTTAAATTGAACCAGTTTTACCGGTGAAAATATTGTATCAACAGGTATTACCCCGATGGGTTCTCCTTCCACCGCGTTTTCTTCGGCAGTTCTATAGCCTTTATCCTTCTCAATCCTTATTTCCGCATTTATTTTACCCTTTTTTGCAAGGGTGCAGATATACTCATCCGGATTCACTATCTCAACACCGGCTATAAGTTTTATATCTGAAGCTTTTACATCAGCCGGCCCTTTTTTTTCAAGCTTCAACAGTACTGGTTCATCGCTTTCCATACTGAAAACAACCCCTTTAAGGTTAGCAATGAATTCAAGCAAATCCTCTTTCATCCCTTCCAGAGTTGAGAATTCATGCATAATTCCATCAACTCTAACTCTTGTAATTCCTACTCCTTCTATGGATGAAAGCAATACTCTTCTTATTGAATTACCCAGAGTGTGGCCAAAACCTCTTTCTAAAGGCTCAATAATGAATTCACCTGAAAAATCATCTTTATGCTTAATGCTTACATTGGGTTTATGCATTTTTAGCAATTTATATCTACCTCCTAAAAAGAAAATCCAATTGAATATTTATATTACTTAGAATAAAGCTCTACTATTACCTGCTCATTAACAGGTACTTTTATTTCATCACGTTCAGGATACCTCAGAAGCTTACCCTTTAAGTTATCCAGATCGACTTCTATATAATCAGGTATGGTTAGACTCGCTCCGCTTTCTTTCGCTTCGACCACAGGCGTTATCTCTTTACTGGATTCAGCTATGCTTATTTCGTCTCCTTCTTTTAACTGATAGGAAGGTTTATTAACTTTTTTACCATTAACCATGATATGCCCATGAGCAATTAGTTGCCTTGCCTGCGCCCTGGAAGTAGCAAGCCCCATCATGCAAAGAATACTATCAAGTCTCGTTTCCAGAAATTGAAGTAAAATTTCTCCGGTAATCCCTTTTTTCTTTACTGCTTTCCTGTAATAATTTCTAAACTGCTGTTCAAGTACTCCATAGTATCTTTTTGCTTTTTGTTTTTCTCTTAACTGGTTATAATACTCAGTTTCCATAAGTCTTCTTTTAGCTCTCTGACCCGGGACATAAGGTTTTTTTTCAAAGACGCATTTATCGGAAAAACATCTCTGGCCTTTTAAAAATAACTTTTCTTTTTCTCTTCTGCACTGTTTACAGGCAGGTTCTCTTCCTGTTGCCATTTATGATTACTCCTTGTTTAAAACTTTTTAAACTCTCCTTCTCTTGGGTGGTCTGCAGCCATTATGGGGTACCGGTGTTATATCTATTATACTGCCGATTTCTAACCCGGCTGCCTGAAGAGACCTTACGGCCGTCTCTCTTCCAGATCCTACACCCTTAACTCTAACATCTACTCTAGCAACTCCATGCTCTTTTGCAGTTCTGGCTACTGCCGTAGCAGTTATTTGAGCAGCAAAAGGCGTACTTTTTCTGGAACCCTTAAAGCCCTGACCTCCGGCACTGCCCCAGGCAATAGTATTACCATCCAAATCTGTAATATTTACAATCGTATTGTTGAAAGTAGACTGAATATGCGCAATACCATATGGTATATTTTTTCTCTCTTTACTCTTTACTCTTCTTTTACCGGTTATTTTCTTTGCCAAGTTTGCCTCCCCTGGATTTTATTAAGGTTTTCCCTTCTTTATTCCGACACTTCTTTTCTTACCTTTTCTGGTTCTGGCATTAGTATGAGTCCTCTGTCCTCTAACCGGCAGCCCTCTCTTATGCCTGATACCTCTGTAAGAATTTACTTCAATCAATCTTTTTATGTTCTGAGTTACTTCTCTTCTTAGATCTCCTTCAATTGTATAATTATTTTCAATATACTCCCTTATCTTTACTATTTCTTCCTCACTGAGATCTTTAGCCTTCATATTCTTATCAATATTTAATCTCTCCAGTATTTTTTCTGCCGTTGACCTGCCCACTCCAAATATATAAGTCAAAGATATACAAATATGTTTGTCATTTGGTATGTCTACACCCGAAATCCTTACCAATTAAAACCTCCTTAACCCTGTCTTTGCTTATGACGCGGATTTTTACAAATAATAATAACTTTTCCTTCTCTTCTTATAATCTTGCAGCTTTTACATATTTTTTTAACTGATGGCTTTACTTTCATTTTCTTTCCCTCTTTCCATCGAATTCTTACTAATTTTTACCATCTTAAAAAACCTGACTTAATATTATAGATATATTGGATAAATTATTTTTTTCTAAAAATAATTCTTCCCTTACTTAAATCATAAGGAGATATTTCAACTTTAACTTTATCTCCGGGTAAAATTTTTATATAATGCATCCTCATTTTACCCGATATATGCCCGAGCACTCTATGACCATTGTCAAGTTCAACTTTAAACATAGCATTTGGAAGCGCCTCCAGAATAGTCCCTTCGGCTTCTATTATGCTTTCTTTTTTAGAAATTTTAAAACCCCCGAATTAATATTTTAAAATAAAAATAGCGCAAATAAACAGACTACCAAAAATTTTTTATCATGTCTATAAAATTTTTAATAATTAATACTTTTCAAATCCTTGTTAATATCACAGGGCCATCCTTACATACCGCTACTGTATCTTCAAAATGGCACGAAAGCTTTCTGTCTTGTGTTATAACAGTCCATAAATCGCTTAATATTTCTACCTCGCTGCTGCCCTGATTTAGCATAGGTTCAATAGCAAGGACCATGCCCTCTCTTAAAAGTGGCCCCTGTCCCGAAGGTCCGTAATTTAATATCTGAGGGTCTTCATGCATTTCTCTGCCAATTCCATGACCCACAAAATCTTTTACTACTGAAAAGCCATCTCTTAATGCTCTATTTTCAATTATATTGGATATATCCGATAATCTATTGCCAGCTTTACATTTCTCCATGCTCATGTCAAGCGCCTCTCTTGTAGCATTCCATAACTTTTCAGCAATTTTACTTACTTTTCCAACTTTATACGTACGCGTTGCATCCCCGTAAAATCCTTTGAATTTTACACCAATATCTATAGAAACCAGATCCCCGTCCTTTATAACTCTCTTGCCGGGAATCCCATGGACTACCTGTTCGTTTATAGATGCACAGACACTGCCCGGAAATGGTTTTGTACCAAATCTTCCAACATAACCCTTAAAAGCAGGAGCAGCATTTTCACTGATTATAACTTCCTCGGCTACCCTATCTATATAATCAGTAGTAATACCGGGCTTTATAATTTCCTCAATTTTCAAAAAAACCTTAGCTACGATTTTACCGGCTTCCCTCATTATCTTTATTTCATCTGCCGATTTGCATATTATCATAAAATCTTTATTATCCTTTCAGTGACCTCTTCAGCTTTACCGGAACCATCAACGTTTACGAGTAATCCTTTGCCAGAATAAAAATCAATAAGAGGAATTGTTTCTGATTCATATATTTCCAGTCTATGTTTAATAACTTCCGTATCATCATCTTTTCTTTTTAACAGGTCGCTACCGCATTCCGGGCATTTTTCTGATTCTTTATGGTTATTAGAACTAAATATACTTTCGCAGCTGCTGCATACTTTCCTGCTGTTCAACCTATTAATAATTTCATCTTCGCTGACAATTATATTAATTACCTTATCTAATTTAATACCCAGTTCATCTATCATTTTTGAAAACATTTTTGCCTGTTTTAAATTTCTTGGGAAACCATCCATTAAAAATCCTTTTTTTGTTATGCCGCTGCTTATTCTATTCTTTATCATTTTAATTATAAACTTGTCCGGAACCAGTTTTCCTCTCTCAACAAATTTTGATACCTTTTTCCCCAATTCGGTACCTTTTTTAATTTCATATCTTAAAATATCTCCCGTTGAGATATGTGGTATATTAAATTTAAAAGAAATTACGTTTGCCTGTGTTCCTTTTCCCGCACCCGGTGCTCCGAGTAAGATTATTCTCATTTCAAAAATCCTTCGTAATCCCTCATGGTAAGCTGGGATTCAAGTTGCCTCATAGTATCCAGCGCAACACCCACAGCAATAATTATTGATGTACCGCCAAACTTAAAGGGTATTCCCATATAATCAATTAACACTTCAGGAAGAATAGCAATTATTGCCAAAAATATTGCACCCGGAAGTGTTATCCTGTTTAAAATATTGGTTAAATAATCTGAAGTATTTTTCCCCGGCCTCAAACCCGGAACAAATCCTCCGTATCTTCTTAAAGTGTCTGCGGTATCCAGAGGATTAAAGGTAATCGCAGTATAGAAATAAGCAAATATAATTATAAGAAGAGTATATGTAATTGCATAAATCGGATTTAGTCTACCCTCTATAGTGGGGCTCAGAGAATTTGCAATTGATTGGACCCATCTTACCGGTACGAATTGCGCAATTGTCGTGGGGAAAAGTACTACCGATATAGCAATTATTATAGGCATTACTCCCGATTGATTGACCTTTAGCGGTATATAGGTGCTCTGCCCGCCGAAAACCTTCCTGCCTACAACTCTTTTTGCATACTGAACAGGTATTTTTCTCTCACCCTGCTGGACAAGTATTACTGCAACGATTATGCCAATGGCCAAAATTACAAAAAGCGCCAGAAAGAAATAATTTGTGCCCCTTAACCTGAATAAACTTATAAATTGACCCGGTATTCTTGAAATAATATTGGCAAAGATTAGAAGTGAAATTCCATTTCCTATTCCATGGATATTTATTAATTCACCCAGCCACATTATTAATGTTGTTCCGGCAGTTAATGTTATGATAATTAAACTGACATACGTAAAATTAAATACGGGTATGGCTCCAAAATTTCTGAAGGAAAAAACCATTGCCGTAGACTGCATCAGGGCCAGTCCTACAGTCATATATCTTGCTATCTGATTTATTTTTCTTCTTCCCAGTTCCCCTTCTTTTGACAGCTGTTCCAGTTTGGGAATCACTACCTGAAGAAGCTGCAATACAATGGTAGCCGTGATATAAGGCATAATGCCGAGAGAAAATACTGCAAAATTCCCAAGCGCTCCTCCCGAAAACAGGTCCATCATGCCCAGTATTCCGGTTTCAACCTGCTCAAGAATCTTGGCTGCATCCACGCCGGGTACCGTTAAATTTGCACCAAATCTGTAAAGGGCTAAAATACCTATTGTAAAAAATATTCTATTACGGATTTCTTTAATCCTGAAGGCATTCATTATGGCCCTTAACATTAAACCACCTCTGCTTTTCCGCCTGCTTTTTCAATTTTATCCATGGCGCTCTTACTGAAAAAATTAGCTCTTATGGTTATTTTTTTTGTAAGTTCACCATTACCCAGTATTTTTACAGGATTGGATTTTTTTGTGATAAATCCATTCTTTTCTAAAAAATCGTAATCAATAACGCTGCCATCCTTATATTTCTCTAACTGCCCTATATTTATCAGATTATTTACCTTTTTTCGGGTATTTTTAAAACCTTTAAGATGCGGCAATCTTCTCTGAAGGGGCATCTGCCCGCCTTCAAAGCCTATCCTGGTATTACCACCGGATCTTGAGAGCTGGCCTTTGGTACCTCTTCCGCTGGTAGTCCCGTGACCGGAGCCACTCCCTCTGCCTACTCTTTTTCTCTTCTTTATAGATTCAGGAGATCCTATATCACAGAGTTTCACTATTTTCTCCTCCCGGATTTATACAAATTATTAATATTAATTAGTTTTTGTTATTAATTAATTTCCTGGTCTGTTTTCCTTAAAGCTTCTATCTGCTCGGGTAACTTAAGCATTTTTAGACCTTTAACAGTTGCATTAACTATATTTATAGCATTGGCACTTCCCAATGACTTTGTGAGGATGTCCTTCACGCCGGCGAGTTCCATAATTATTCTTACAGGTCCGCCAGCTATTACTCCCTTGCCATGCGAGGCCGGTTTCATAAAAACATGACCTGCTCCAAACCGCCCGTCAATCGGATAAGGTATTGTTCCTTTAACCATCGGTACTTTAAACATATTTTTTTTGGCATTGTTAATACCCTTTTGAATTGCGGTAGAAACCTCATTGGCTTTACCAAAACCAACTCCTACCATACCATCCATATTGCCTACCGCAACCAGGGCGCTGAAGCTAAATCTTCTACCGCCCTTTACTACTTTAGCTACTCTATTTATTTTTATTACTTTTTCAGCTAATTCTGTATCTTTAGAAAGTTCAACCACTAAACATCCTCCTTGGAAATAAGGTTAAAATTTTAATCCGCCTTTCCTTGCACCCTCGGCCAGGGCTTTTACCCTTCCATGGTATTTGTAACCGCTTCTATCAAAAATAACTTCACTTATTTTTTTCTTTTTTGCTATTTCGGCCAGGGCTTTGCCGGTTCTGAAGCTTATATCTATTTTCCCCTTATCTTCCTTTTTAATTTCAATATTTTTACTTGATATGCCTGCGAGTGCAGCACCGGTGCTGTCATCTATTATCTGTCCGTAAATATATTTATTGCTGCGGTAAACAGCAAGCCTCAGGCGGCTGCTTCTACTTTTGACTTTATACCTGTTCCTTAGTTTTCTCCTTAAGCTTTTATCTTTTCTTTCAACTTTGCTTTTCATTAGATCTCCTGTAAAAATTTTAAGTGCCGGAAGTAGTAGTTGCTGTTTTGCCAACTTTTCTTTTTATCACTTCATCCTCATATTTTATGCCTTTACCCTTATAAGGCTCTGGTTCTCTTATACTCCTTATTTTTGCAGCAATTTGTCCAACTATCTGCTTGTTTATTCCTTTGACTATTACTGTGGTATTATCAGGAACATCAAAAGTTATCCCATCCGGAGTATCTATTATTACCGGGTTTGAATAACCGGCAGATATTTCCAGCTTATCCCCTTTTTTAATAGCTTTATAGCCTACTCCGACTATTTTTAGTGTTTTACTGAAGCCATCTGTTACACCTATAACCATATTATTAATAAGACTTCTATAAAGCCCGTATTTAGCTCTATCTTCATTACTTTTTGATACCGGGATAACAACCAATTTTTTATCTTCTATTTTTAATTTAATAGAAGCTTTATCATACTTTAAAGAAAGCTCTCCCGAGCCACCTTTTACATTAATATTATCTCCATCTATTTTAACCTCTACACCATCCGGTATATCAACAGGTTTTTTTCCTATTCTTGACACCTTTAACTCACCTTTCTACCATATAAAGCATATTACTTCTCCGCCGGTTTGCTGTTTCCTGGCATCTCCATCAGTAAGCACCCCTTTTGACGTAGATAATATGGCTGTTCCAAATCCACCAAGCACCTGAGGAATTTCATCCTTTTGTACATAGACTCTAAGTCCGGGCTTGCTTATTCTCTTAAGTCCGCTTATGCTGCACTTTTTATCTTTGCTATATTTTAAATATATTTTAATTATGCCGCCGACACTCTCGTCTTTACGGATTTCATAGCTTTTTATATAGCCTTCTTTACCCAATATTTCTGCTATTTCAGCTTTAAATTTTGAATACGGTATGTTAACGCTATCCATTTTAGCGATACCGCCATTCCGTATCCTTGTTAACATATCTGAAACAGGATCAGTAACTCCCGACATAAATCCTCCTTTTACCAGCTGGACTTGGTCAGTCCAGGAATTTTTCCCTCATGCGCCAGTTCTCTAAGGCAAATCCTGCATAACCCGAACTTTCTAAAAAAAGCTCTTGGTCTGCCGCATCTGAAACATCTGCTATATTTTCTTGTTTTATATTTAGATTCTCTCTTCTGTTTCTCTATAAGTGATTTCTTAGCCAATAGATATCTCCTTACAAATTTAAAAATTTTTTATTTTTTAAATGGAAATCCAAATTCCTCCAATAGAAATTGGGCTTCTTCATTACTTTTTGCAGTTGTTGTTATAGTTACATTCATACCTTTCACACTTAAAATACTGTCATAATTTACTTCCGGAAAAATTAGCTGCTCTTTTATTCCAACAGTATAATTTCCGTAGCCATCAAAACTTTTTTTAGAAAGACCTCTAAAATCCCTGATTCTGGGGATTGCTACATTCAGCAGCCTATCTAAAAACTCATACATTCTATTTCCCCTTAATGTAACCATACACCCGATTGGATTCCCTTCTCTAACTTTAAAACCTGCGATTGATTTTCTTGCTTTAGTTATCACGGGCTTCTGTCCCGAAATAATAGCCAGTTCCTGACTTGCAGTTTCTAATTCTTTTATATTTTGTGTCGCAGAGCCTACGCCCATATTAATGCATATCTTTTCTATCCCGGGAACTTCCATGACATTTTTAAACTTATATTCTTTTAACATCCTGGGAATAATTTCTTTTATATATTTTTCTTTTAATCTAGGTCTCATTAATAATCACCCGAATATTTTAAATTTGCTGTTTACACTTCCTGCATATTCTTACTTTTACGCCTGATTCTTTAACCTCAAAACCAACCCTTACAGCTTTAGTGCAATTAGGACAAATCAATTTAACATTGGAAATCATAACAGGTCCTTCTTTTTTAATAATGCCGCCGGGCTTACTCTGGTCTTTCTGCCTGGTATGTTTTTTTATAGTATTAACACCTTCAACATATAACCTGTTTTCAGCAGCCTCTATCCGGAGTACTTTTCCGGTTTTTCCTTTATCTTTCCCTTTTATTATTTCTACTTTATCATTTTTCTTTATCTTCAACATTTTTTAAGCCTCATTAATCTTTTAAACTAAATTACTTCCGGCGAGAGTGAAATTATTTTCATAAAGTTTTTATCTCTAAGCTCTCTTGCCACAGGACCGAATATTCTTGTTCCCCGCGGATTATTCTGTGCATCAATAATAACCGCTGCATTATCATCAAACCTTATATAAGAGCCGTCCACCCTTCTGAATGTCTTTTTTGACCTCACAAGTACAGCTTTTACAACATCACTTTTTTTTACTACTCCTCCGGGGTTTGCATCTTTTACAGCAGCAACGAATATATCTCCGACACGTGCGTATCTTTTTTTCGAACCACCCAGTACTTTGATACATTGGATTTCACGTGCTCCTGTATTGTCAGCTACATTTACCCTGCTTTCAGTTTGAATCATTTCTAAATCCTTCTTTACTCAGCTTTCTTGACTATTTCTACCAGCCGCCAGCACTTGGTTTTACTTAAGGGCCTGGTTTCAGAGATTTTTATCACATCACCCATTTTACAATTACCTTCCGGATCATGCACCTTAAATTTCTTCACTTTTCTCAAAATTTTCTTATATAAAGGGTGCTTATAATAAGATTCTACTGCTACAACAACCGTCTTATCCATCTTATCACTTACTACAGTCCCTACTCTTATTTTTACTTTTCCTCTTTCCAAAAATCCCCCTTTATTGCTTTGCGCTTGTTTTCTTTACGCTTATCTTCTTATCCTTCTTATTAATTTTTTCAATATTACTCATATCTTTTTTATTTAATTCTTTCTCTTTAAGTAACGTTTCTATTCTTGCGATATCTTTCCTCAAGTTCCGTATTTTTACGGGATTTTCCAATTGTCCCGTAGCTTTTTGAAACTTTAGATTAAAAAGACTTTTTTTAATTTCTAAAAGTTTTGCTTCTAATTCTTCTTTAGTCTGCTCTCTTATTTCTTTTATTTTCATTTCTTATTCACTCGTTTTAAAGTTCCTCGTAAATAAATTTAGTTTTTATAGATAATTTATTAGAAGCTAATCTAATTGCTTCTTTCGCAATTTCCATACTGACACCCGAAATCTCGAATAATATTTTACCGGGTTTAACCACGGCTACCCAGTTTTCCGGAGCGCCTTTTCCTCCACCCATGCGAGTTTCAGCTGGTTTTTTGGTCACCGGTTTATGAGGAAAAACATTTATCCATACCTTTCCTCCCCTTTTTATATATCTGGTCAGAGCTACTCTCGCAGCCTCTAACTGCCGGCTCGTTAACCAGCCAGATTCAAGCGCCTGCAGTCCATACTCTCCAAAAGAGAGCTTCGTACCGCCTCTTGCTCTGCCCTTCATTTTGCCTCTTTGCACTTTTCTATATTTCACACGTTTGGGCATTAACATTGCCGCCATAAATATCTCCTAACTCTAAACCTCTTCAGCCACTTTTTTCTTTTTTTCCGGCTGCTTTCCTTTTTGTATTTCTTCCTTATCCAGTATAATATCTCCCATATATATCCATACCTTAACCCCGATCTTTCCGAATGTTGTATTGGCTTCAGAAAACCCATAATCAATATCCGCCCTTAAGGTATGAAGCGGGACTCTTCCTTCTCTATACCATTCAGTTCTGGCCATCTCTGCTCCGCCCAATCTTCCTGCACATTGGACCCTTATACCCTTTGCCCCTGCTTTCATGCATAATGAAACGGCTTTTTTCATAGCTTTTCTGAAACTAACACGTCCTTCTAGCTGTGAAGCAATCCCTTCAGCCACTAATTTCGCAATAAGCTCGGGTTTTTTTATTTCCATTATATTCAACTGAATAATACTGCCTGTTTTTTTCTCTATTAAATCTCTGATATCATTAATAGTTGCCCCTCTTCTTCCTATGACTACACCCGGTTTTGAAGTATACATATTAACTTTTACTTCTTCTTCTGTTCTTTCAATTTCAATTTTCGAAATCCCTGCATTTCCAAGCTGTTCTTCTATTATATTTCTTATAACAATATCTTCTTTAACAAACCGGGCATAATCTCTTGAAGCAAACCACCTGGATTGCCAATTTTTATTAATTCCGATTCTAAGCCCATTAGGATTTACCTTTTGACCCATTCTTAATCCTCCTTCTCTTTTCCATCAGATACATAAACCGATAGATGGGCAGTCCTTTTTCTTATTCTGGTGGCTCTGCCTCTGGCTCTTGGTTTAAACCTTTTTAATGTTGGTCCTTCATTTACCAGTATCTTTAAAATAAATAAATCTTCCTCTTTCATTTTATGGTTTTCTGTTGCATTTGCTACTGCACTCTGTATTGCTTTTTTTACTACAATTGCCGCTCCCTTAGGTGTTAAAGATAATATATCTATTGCATCCTCTACAGGTTTTGATTTTATCATGTCAACAACATATTTTATTTTTCTTGGCGATATTCTTATGTATTTCTCAACAGCCTTCGCTTCCAAATCTCTAACCTCCTTTTTTAACCGCTGTAAACCATTTATTTATTAACAGTTGTAACCTTCTCACTTTTCCCTTTATAGACATGCGGCCTTATAGATCTTGTTGGCGCAAACTCTCCCAACTTATGCCCGACCATGGACTCCGATATAAAAACCGGAATATGTCTTCTGCCATCATAAACAGCTATAGTATGACCAACCATTTCCGGGAAAATAGTTGAACTTCTTGACCAGGTCTTTAAAATCTTCTTTTCTCCTGATTCATTTAGTTCACTTATTTTTTTAAATAATTTTTCTTCTATAAAAGGCCCCTTCTTTAAAGACCTTGACACTTTGCCCCTCCTCTATATACAAATTAATTAATCTATTTATTTCTTCTTCTGATCCTATATTTATCAGTTTGATTATTTTTCTTTCTGGTTCTATAGCCCAGCGTAGGTTTACCCCAGGGAGTAACAGGATTTCTTCCGGAACTTTTATTTTTACCTTCTCCTCCGCCATGAGGATGGTCTATAGGGTTCATCGCTGTTCCTCTAACTGACGGTCTTATCCCCAGCCATCTTTTCCTTCCTGCTTTACCCAGCTTAATTATTTCATGTGTTGTATTCCCAACCTGTCCAATACATGCTCTGCAATTCAATCCAATCAGCCTGACTTCACTTGAAGGAAGTTTAACACTGGCATACTCTCCTTCTTTTGCAAGAAGCTGGGCATTTGTTCCTGCCGACCTTGCCAGTTCCGCTCCTTTACCTTTCTTTAATTCTATATTATGAATTATTGTCCCAACCGGAATATTTTTTAATGGCAGAGCATTACCTGCTTTAATATCAGCTTTTTCTCCCGATATTATAATATCTCCGACTTTTAATTTAAGAGGTGCAATTATATAACTTTTTTTACCATCTCTATAACTTATTAAAGCAATCCTGGCGCTTCTATTGGGATCGTATTCAATTGCTTCCACACGGGCCGGAATATCATCCCTTAATCTCTTATAGTCTATAATTCTATATAATCTTTTATGCCCCCCGCCGCTGTGCCTTCTTGTAATCCTGCCATTGCTGTTCCTTCCGGCATCTCTTTTTAAAGATCTGGTTAAAGATTTCTCCGGTCTTTTCTTTGTTAAAACTGAAAAATCCGAAACTGTTCCAAATCTTCTTCCGGGAGAAGTAGGTTTATATTTTTTAACAGCCAACTTTAATACCTCCAGACAAAATTACACAGATTCAAAAAAATCAATCTTATCTTTTTTACTCAGGGTAACCACGGCTCTTTTCCTGCGTGAACTTGTACCCATTGATCTGCCAAGTCTCTTTGGCTTTGATTTAATATTTATAGTACTTATTTTTAAAACTTTAACCTTAAAAATATCTTCAATAGCTTTTTTTATTTCAGTTTTTTTTGCTCTGATATCAACAAAAAAAGAGTATCTTTTATTTTGAACTCCGGCATAACTTTTTTCCGATACGACCGGAGAGAGTATTATATCCCTGGAATCTTCCATTACTTAGACCTCTCTATGAAATCATTCAATGAACTTTTTGTAAAAACTATATAATCTGCTATTAACATAATATAAGCATTCAAACCTTTAGAACTTCCCACCATAACATTTTGTATATTTCTGAAAGATTTTACCTCATTATTATCAAGATTATCAAAAACAATTAATACTTTATTTCTATCCAGATTAAGTTTCTTAAGCATTACGGCCGCTTTTTTAGTTTCCGGAGTCTCAAATTCTATCTTATCCAGTACAATAATTTTCTTATCTTTAAATTTCTCTGATAATGCCATTAACTTAGACTGCCTTACCACTTTTTTATTTAGCTTAAAAGAATAATCCCGCGGCGTGGGGCCAAAAACTACTCCTCCACCTTTCCATAACGGAGACCTTATTGAACCAGCCCGGGCGTTTCCTGTACCTTTTTGTCTCCAGGGTTTTTTACCTCCGCCCCTTACTTCACTTCTATCTTTGGTTTTATGTGTACCGGATCTTAAGGAAGCAAGATATCTTCTGACTTCCTGATATAATATCTCAGAATTCACCGTCTTTTTTACCAGTTCATCTGATATATTGATTTTTTCTAACTCCGTACCCTCCGGATCTATAACACTTAGACTACCCATCTAATTCTCCTTGAAAAACAATAATCCATTAAATTTTCCTTAAAAAAATAAGACTGCCCCTGGCACCAGGAACACTGCCCTTAATTAAAATTAAATTTTCTTCTTCGATAATATCAACTATCTCCGAGCCACTGATTGTAACTTTTTTGTTACCTATCCTTCCGGGCATTTTTTTCCCTTTTGCTATTCTTGAAGGAGTAGAACACATTCCCACTGAACCTGGTATTCTATGAGAATGAGAACCATGCGACATCTTTCCTCTGTGAAAACCATGCCTCTTTATTACTCCGGCAAACCCCTTGCCTTTGTTGTTCCCGGTTATTTTTACCTTATCTCCTATTTTAAAAATTTTAAGGTCCAGGCTATCTCCGGGTTTGTATTCCCGGTCAAATTCGTCCACTCTGATTTCTCTTAAATATCTTTTTAAATCTACCTTATTTTTAGTAAATTCACCTTTATGCGGTTTGGTGGCTTTCTTATCCTTAATTCTGCCAAATCCTATTTTCAGAGCATTATATCCATCTTTTTTTTCATCTTTAACCTGGATGACTACACATTGCTCGGTTTCTATTGCCGTTACATACAGCGCGTTTCCTTTTTCATTAAATATCTGAGTACATCCAAGTTTTTTACCATATATCGCATTTACCATCTTTGTGTCACTCTCCAGAAAAAATTTCCCCTTTTTTAATTAAGATTTTATTTCTATACCCACTCCGGCAGGTAAACTCAACCTCATAAGCAGATCTACTGTTTTTGGAGTAGGATCAATAATATCTATAAGTCTTTTATGCGTCCGTATTTCAAAATGTTCTCTTGAGTCTTTGTTTACATGAGGAGACCTTATAACACAGTATACATTTTTTTTATTAGGCAGCGGAATTGGGCCAGAAACCCTTGCACCCGAGTTTTCTACAGTCTCCACTATTTTTTTTGCTGAACGATCTATTACTTCATTATCATAAGCTTTTAACTTTATTCGAATTTTCTGACCTAACTTACCTGCTGTCATTATTTTTCCTCCTGCTTTTTATCACTCTTCTTCTCTTCCTTATTCCATTATCTTTGTAACGCTGCCTGC
>CAYRJH010000004.1:0-22256 GCA_964424685.1 uncultured Actinomycetota bacterium
TTTCTTTGTTATCCTTGATACCGGTCTTTTTTAAATTTCCCTGCTTGATATATTTCCTGTTCATTTTATTATTTTAAATTAAAGTTTAAATATAATTATTGATTTATTTTATAAGATAATAATTATTTATTCAAGTATTATATATATCTTAATAATAATTAATAAATGTATATATAATAATAATTACATTTACATTATTTTAGCAATAGAGGTGGTAAACTTCTTTGGTTAATGCAGATAAGCCCGAACTACAGAGGTTCGCACTGATCCGTTTGCGGAATTGGATTAAAAAATAATAGGCCTGTTTTTTGAGATTGTAAATTCTCTTATATTTTATAAATATCTCTAAATATTTTTCTCTTATTGTCTTATCAGGGTTAAATTCTTCCTCATTTTTTAAAATCTCCGGAATTATTTTAAACTGAATAATTCTTTTAAAGATCAGAAATAATAAGATATGATACTTAAGCTGGAGCCCGCGATCGGATTTGAACCGATGACCTTTTCCTTACCGAGGAAATGCTCTACCATCTGAGCTACACGGGCAAGATTAACGCCCGGTTAAATCCGGGTCAAAACAGGTAAAATACTTACAATTAAAATTATAAAAAAATTATGGTGGAGGGGAGAGGATTTGAACCTCTGTAGGCATTCGCCGGCAGATTTACAGTCTGCTCCCTTTAACCACTCGGGCACCCCTCCACTCTGGAGCCGGCGATCCGACTTGAACGGACAACCTGCTGATTACAAATCAGCTGCTCTACCAATTGAGCTACACCGGCAATCTAATTTGCCTAATAATTATTATCACACACCCCGATAATGTCAAGGCATAATGGTCGTATAAAATACCCAGCAGGCAGAGTAATTTTTTGCCGGATCAGATCTTTAGATTTTTAACAGCTAATTTAATGGCCCCTTCTACCGGATCAGTTATAAGAGGTATAAAATTAACTTGTAAAAATTTCTTTTTTAGTTTATTTATAAGAACATCTTTAAAGTATTTTTCACATTTAAATAATCCGCCAACAAAGACAAGATCAAAATTCTTATTTTTGAGTCCAAGTTTTTTTGCCACAGTATTAACAGTTAGCGCATTTTCTACTGCTTCTCCTGCCAGTATATTTTTACTTATTTTATCTCCCATATTCGCAGTTTCACACACAGTCTTTGCCAGTGGGCTGATTTTAGCTTTTAAAAATTGATCTTCGTACGCCCATCTTGTTAAGTCCAATACTTCTTTTAAGTTTAATGCCTTTATTATGGTCCGGGTAAGCAAAGTTTTTTTACCCCTACCATCATAAGCTCTCATAACTGCTTTTAAAGCTCTGAGACCCACTCTATATCCGCTTCCCTCATCCCCAAGAAGAAAATCCCAACCGCTTGCTCCTGCCTCTTCGCCATTTTCATTAATACCAAAACAATTAGAACCGGTCCCGGCAATAATTATTATTTTATTCTTATTCTTACTTCCAGCTTCGATTCCAATCCTGGTATCGTTACAAATTATAGTTTTTCCGGGGTTGAGATAGCTGACAAGTACATCATTAAACACAATTTCTTTATTAATCCTGAAATCTTTTTCGGTGTCATTACCTGCAAACCCGAAACAGGAACTTTTAAAATAAACCTCTTCAGGACTCCCTAAATTACTTATGGCTTCAAATATCCCATTATTTAAATTTTTTACCGCCTTATTTTTCCCAATACTTTTATAACTGCTTGCGCCGGAAACTGCGCGGGAAATTATATTACCATAAAGGTCTGTAATTAAAACAGTTGTCTTTGACCCTCCTCCGTCAACCCCAAGGATATATTCCATTTATTACTCCTAAAACATAAGCTTTTTATTTATTATAATTATTATACCTACAAATTATAGCTTTATACAACATTAATGATACGCAATTTTAAGCATAAAATTACTTAATAAAATAACTGGAGTATCATCCCGTAGACAGCAATCTTAACAAAAACTTGAAAAAGTTTATAGTAAAAAAAATAAAATATCCAGTGCCCTTTAATAATAGCACTAATATGAATATTTTTTGTGGTCTTAGCAGTGTAAAAGAATATGGCTTTTAAAAAAAATGGAATTTAAGTATTATTATTACTGTAATTTTAAATATAGTTTTAAGACTTTTTATCAGAAAATAAGACTTTAAGGAATCCCGTATGATGCAGGATAAAAATATAAGGGATAGCATAGCAGCAGGCAGCTTTTATCCCGGTAACCCAGATACCCTTCGCAGGCAAATAAATGAATTTCTAAATAATATAGAATTGCCGGATATAAACAATGTCAAATCAATTGTATGTCCCCATGCAGGATATATTTATTCCGGTCAGGTTGCTGCGCATTCATATAAACAGATTTCCGGCAAAGATTTTGACAGTATCTTTGTAATAGCACCATCCCACTCGGATTTTTTTAATTTTATTTCCATATTCAACGGAGATTCTTACAGGACTCCATTAGGACTGGTAAACATTGATAAGGAGAGAGCACAATTACTTGCTGATAAAAGTCCAAATATAAAATTATCTTACCTTGGTCATTTAAATGAACACAGCCTTGAGGTACAGCTTCCTTTCCTGCAGGTCTTATTTGAAAATATAAAAATAGTTCCCATCGTAATAGGACAGCAGAACAACAGGAATATGAGTGATCTCGGAGATACAATAGGAAATCTTTTTAAAAATGATAATATTCTAATTATTGCCAGTACGGATTTATCACATTACCATCCATATGATACTGCGGAAGCTTTGGACAGTAGAGTAATAGAGCTAGTCAGTAACTTTGACCCCGAAAATTTAAAAGCAGAATTTCTTAGCAATAATATAGAAATGTGCGGCGGAGGTCCCGTGGTTTCCGCAATGATTGCTTCAAAAATCATGGGGGCAGACAGCTCCAGGGTCCTTGATTATAAAAATTCTGGAGATGCTACAGGTGACAGGAATGCCGTGGTGGGCTATATGTCAGCTGTTTTTTATAAAAAGTAATTAATATTTTTCTTTAAGTAATAATTTTTTTTTGACAATATAAATAAATAGCATAAATATAATTAAAATCAGTAAAATAATAATAAACAATAGAAAACAATGACAGTTTAATAATTATAATAGGAAATATCATAATATGTGGGATATTAAACTTACTCCTGAACATAAAAAAACACTTTTAAAAATAGCCAGGGAATCTATTAACAATGCGGTTTACGATAAGAAGACCCCGGAATATAAAATAAATGATAAGGTATTAAATGCTAACTGCGGGGCTTTTGTTACATTACATATTAAAGGCAACTTAAGAGGATGCATCGGTAATATAACTTCAGAAATCCCGCTGTGGGAAACCATTAGAAACATGGCAGTAGAATCAGCTTTAAGAGATCCCAGGTTTTATCCCCTTACTCCCGGTGAACTTAATGAGGCTGATATTGAAATTTCTGTTCTTTCTCCCTTAAAAAAAATAAAAGACACCGGGGAAATAAAAGTAGGAAAACATGGCTTGTTTATAAAAAAAGGTTTTTACCAGGGCTTGCTTTTACCGCAGGTTGCAACCGATTATAAATGGAACAGTACGCAATTTTTAGAGCAAACCTGTTATAAAGCCGGCCTTAATAAAAACTGCTACAGGGAAGAAACAACAGAAATATTTATTTTTTCTGCAGTTGTTTTTGGTGAAAAGGACTTTAACCGGGAAGAAAGTTAGATAACTAGTTATATAAACAAATCCACAATCTCACGATTTAATTTACTTACAATGATACCTATTAAACCGGGACCGGTATGGGCCCCGATAACCGGCGTGCATTCGGTAATCATTGTATCCACACATTTCAGGGAAGACTGGATTTTCCTCATAATTCTTTTTGATTCTTTCAGCGAGAGGGTATGAATTATTGAAACTATTACCCATCTCTCTTTTTTGAAATCCCTTATAACTCTGCGGGTTATCTCCATTATGGAACCATATCTTGTAATGGAAATCCCAAACATTTCAACTAATCCATCTTTTATCCCCAGCAGAGGTTTTATCTTTAAAATCCTTGATATCAGGCTTGCAGCTGCAGGGACTCTTCCGCTTCTCCTTAGATATTTTAAAGTATCAATAGTCCCGTATAATTTAATATTATCTTTTAAAAAATTAAGCATACGCAATATTTTTTCATAAGGATACTTTTTGGCAATAGCTTTTGCCGCAGTTAAAGCCATAAAGCCCGTGCCCATGGCGCCGGATAATGAATCAAATATTTTTATTTTTTTTTCTGCTTTAAGCAGCCCCCTGGCAATCCTTGCAGATTTTATAACCGCGGATAATTTTGAACTTATATGAATAGAAAATATATTTTTATATTCCCTGAGCAGCTTTTTATAAACCTGTACAAAATCCTGCGGGGATGGCGATGAAGAAGTAAAAATAACTTTTTCTTTCTTCTGGAGAGAATAAATCTTATTAGAATCGATATCTATCCCGTCCTTAAATTCTTTATCGTTATAATGGATATAAATTGGAATTACATTTATCTTATATTTTTCTACAAATTCTTTTGGGATATCTGAAGCGCTGTCTGTAACAACTGCATATTCATTTAAATTTGCTGGTTTTCCATTCATTATATTTTATTAGTGTCGTTTTGCTGTCCTGCTTTTCCTCAAGAATTTACATAACATAATTATCTTATGCTGCCGGCAAAAATGGAATTAAGAAGTTCCAATCTTTCCTCCGGGGTGGTAAGACGCGGCTGGCTGAAATCATTCAACATTGTAGTTATCAAAACCGTATTTATATGTTTCCCGTTATAAAATATATGCTTTGCGATTATGCCGGGATTATTTCCCAGATCCTGACGCTGCTGCCCAAAAAACAGGTTCCCAAGACCGTAATTTATAAATCCTCCTCCCCTGAACTCCACACCCATGGGATAGTGAGACTGGCTTCCGCTTACAATATCCGCTCCCGCGTCAATCATTCTCCTGAAATCTGCCACCTGGGTTTCCGTGGGGAAATACCTGTAGGTTTCCTCGTACTGAAAGGTAAAGATTACAATGTAACCCTGTTTTTTTAAATCTTTTATTAACTCTTCAAATTTTTCCATATCCTCTTCCTTCTGTGCCTCATCATATACATCGATTCTTGCAGAACCAGGGGTATTCTCGGTTGCCCAGTTCCCACGAGGCCCATAAGTATTTGCACCAAGGAATGCTATCCTGTTTCCATTTATCTCAAAAGTAGCCGCGCTGTAACATTCTGCAAGATTCCTTCCGCCTCCAAAATATGGCCAGCCCTCCTCATCATACATATCAAGGGTATAATACATCCATTCATTCCCATAATCATTCATATGATTTCCGGTAAGCTCGATTACATCAGTACCCACATACCTTAGAAGTTCTATATATTCAGGACTGCTGCAGAAAACAATGTCTTTATCCCTTGCACCTGTACAGCCTTCCACAAAAGGTATTTCATTACTGATATGAGTTATATCCGCATCTTTTAAGGTTTCTGCTATTTCTTCACCCGGAGATAGAACTCCATAATTTTCTATCCTTTTTCTAATCTGCCTTGCCATGGCAGTAACTCCGGTCATAATAACAGAAGTCATTTTTTCAATATCCCTGTTTGTTATGGAAGCCCCCCCAAAACATTCATACATTTTACCTTCGGTTTCAGGATTATCACTCTCCACATTTATACCTGTAGTAAGAGGGTAATTACCTGTATCCAGGTTTTTATCAAAAATAGATACGCCATCCAGATCAAGCACCTTATATTTTTTTTCTATTCTATCAAAGGGGATGATTGAGAAACTATTATTATCCTCAATGTTAAGGATAAGTTCTTCTTCGCTCACAATTTTTATATTTTCATTTCCGCTTTCTCCCAGAATCTTTTCCAGCACCTTATAAACTTCCCCGGTTAAAACAAGCACCGGCCCGGAGCCATCAACCGCTATATAGTTTAGAACTTCCTCATCCCCGGCCCAGAACTTCTTAAAATCATCATAAGAGATATCATCAAATGCCCTAAAGAAAGAAACGACCGGTACCAGGACCCATGTTGCGGCAGGGCTCCCCTGATTTACATTAATCTCAATCCGGATATCGGAATCCTCTTTCCCATCAACGATTTTTATCTCATCAAAAGCTTCAGTTAGCTTACTCCTGATTTTTACACTTATATCCTCCGGAACAACCTCATCTATCCATAGATTTGCAGAAGTAATTTCTTTTTCTTCCTCAGTATTTTCATATCTTTCATTTTCCTTAAACTCCCGGTCTGCATCGGTACTCATTTCTTCTTCTGTTTCCGGAGTGGTTTCCCCGGGGAACAAATCAATCTGACATGATAAACTTGCTGCCGGGACAAACATAAAAATTAAAATTGTTATAAAAACACAAATAATTGATTTTTTTTCTTTCATTTCCTTTGAATAAATATCATATGGTTATTTTTTTATTTATTAATTCTCCTGTAATCCATTTACTATTTCAATAATTCTATATTTTTTATGATAAAATTTGAAGTAATAAATATCTCCACAATTTAATACCACATAATATCATAAATTTTATCTAAAAAAGTGTTATAATAGCTTTTAAAAATCATCTATACATATAGGATTTAAACAGTTATTTTTTCAAAGAAAGGAAGAATAGACATGCTATCAAGAAGAGACGCAGAAATTAAGGGTACTAAAAACCTTACTATTATTGCCGAAGGGGTAGAAGTGAATGGTAAAATAAACTGCCCGGGTTCCCTTAGGATTGATGGTTTGGTTAAGGGTGAGATTATAATAGGCAAAGATATCACAATTGGAAAAGAAGGAATTGCAGAAGCCAATATTAAAACAACAAGCGCAATAATAGCCGGAACTTATAAAGGAGATATGGCAGCCTCAGGAGAAGTTGAAGTTACCTCAACCGGAAAATTTATCGGAAATCTTACACAGAAAGATGCATTTCTTACTATCTCTAAAGGAGGGCTTTTTAAAGGTGAAAGCATCGTAGACTCCGGCTCTGAAGTTTTTAAACTAAAAGATGAAAAAAAAGATATTGTAGATTCTCCCAAGGAATTTAAAAAGAGTTAAATACTTATTAGCTCAATATTCCCCCAGATGCCAAATCTGTCATCTTTTATAATTAAAATACCGGTTATATCTTTTATTCCTTTATAATGCTCTATTGTGTTATCAATATCGGCAGGTTTTATAATTTTATTTGCAATTGCTGTTGCTGCTGCATCCGCACTAATTGTTGATTTTGACAATACCGTTACCAGGTCACTTTTCCCCATGCTTAATGAATGACCAAAAACCCCCGATGAAGAACAGACACCACAGGGCATATATTTTGCTCTTATTTTTAAATATATTTTATTCATAAAATTCTTATTCTTTAAATACACGCCGACATCAACATCTTTATTGCTCTTTATAAAGACATCGCCCCCGTTTTCTATTATCAACCTGCGGCAGTACTTATCCAGGCCTGCAGCAATATAGTCGCACACCGCACCGGCAACTGCGGCCATTGGTCCTACATTAAAGATAGCCGCTTTATGGCACATTCTTTTTATTACCGGGGGGAATTGCTGTTTTATCTTTAACGGCGACAGACTCTTTTGGAAAGATTGCTCTTCCTTCATAAAAGACTCCAGCAAATTGTATATTTCTCTAATCAGTCTCTCCAGTTTAATGATTATATCCTTATCACAGCTGACAAAAATATCGCTGTATTTGTATAAAATCCTCCAGTTATACTTTTCCTTATATCTAAGGCTATCTCTATACACACTCTTATCTATATCAGACTTATCGGTAAATACTTTCTTAATACTTACATGATCATTGCTTATCATATTCATATAAATTTTTTTCTAAAATGTTCTAATATAAAAAAATAAGGAATATAAAAGTAGTTTTAGTTACTTTTAAAAAAATTATATTACACAGCAAAATAAAAATCTATTCCAGGGCAGGATGATTATTGGAAAAAAATTAATATTAGAGTATTATATTTTACTAAATTATAATCAGAGGTTAAATTTGTTATGGCAAAAACTATTGAAGAAATAAATGAAAAAATAAAAACCGGAAAAGTTGTGGTCCTGAATGCTGAAGAGATAATTGACTATGCAGCTGAAAAAGGAGTGAAAAAAACAGCAAAAGATGTGGATGTGGTTACAACAGCAACTTTCAGCCCAATGTGCTCTTCCGGAGCATTTATAAATTTCGGTCATTCGGACCCTCCCATAAAAATGACAAAAGTGTGGTTAAATGATGTTCCCGCATATACCGGAATAGCTGCCGTGGATGCATATATTGGAGCCACCGAACTCTCAGAAACAGAAGGGATAAATTACGGAGGGGCTCATGTAATTGAAGATCTGGTCTCAGGAAAACCGGTAAAACTAAGAGCAACCGGATACGGTACTGACTGCTACCCGAGGAGGGAAATAGAAACTTATATAACCAGGGATACGGTAAATCAGGCATATCTATTCAATCCCAGAAATGCTTACCAGAATTATCCCGTGGCTACCAATTCTTCTAATAGAACTATATATACCTATATGGGAAAATTGCTGCCTAATTTTGGTAATGCCAATTTCTCCAGCGCAGGCCAGCTCAGCCCGCTTTTAAATGATCCATATTTCAGGACCATAGGTATAGGTACAAGAATATTTCTTGCCGGCAGTCAGGGCTATATCTCCTGGTACGGTACACAGCATAACCCCGGCAAAGAGAGGCTGGCCAATGGTACTCCATGCGGCGGCGGCGGGACTATTGCTGTTATAGGCGATCTAAAAGAAATGACAACGGAATATTTAAAGGCATGTGTTTTCCATGGTTATGGTGTTACCATATTCATAGGAATAGGTATTCCAATACCGGTAATTGATGAAGAAATGATAGATTTTCTAAGGGTTAAAGATGAGGATATATATACGGAAATTTTTGATTATTCTGTTCAGAGGAGAAATAGGCCTTCTTATGGAATGGTAAATTACAAACAGCTAAAAAGTGGAAAAATAACAATAAATGGTAAATCCGTCCAGACAGGTTCAATTTCCAGTTACTTTAAAGCTCTGGAGATATCTGATGTTTTAAAAAAGGAAATTAAAGGGGGTAAGTTTTATTTGACTAATAGTGTCGCCCCGCTGCCTCTGGAAGAAAAACACAATAACCTTGATATACTCAGCAGGGAGGAACTCTAATGATAAAAAGAAAACTGGTATTGAGTTTTCCGGAAAATATTGTTACCAAACCGATTACATATAAACTTGTTAAAGAATTTAATCTTGAATTTAACATTCTAAGAGCTGAAATAACTCCCGACATGGAAGGGAAGATGCTGCTGGAACTAAAGGGAGATAAAACTCAAATTGATGGAGCTGTTAAGTATCTTACGCATGCCGGCGTTACCGTTCAGGAAGCCGCAAAAGATATAATAATAGATAAAAATATTTGTGTGGATTGTGGAGTGTGCACTTCAATATGTATCACGCAGGCATTAACTCTTGATGATAAGAGCCATAAATTAAAATTCAATAAAGATAAATGCATTTTATGCGAGTTATGCCTGAATTGCTGTCCCGTCTCCGCTATCAAGGTACATATATAGCCGCAATAGATCCATATTCGGCTGTAATATAATTAACTCAGTCACATTAACGGCAATTATTCTTCATATATTTCAAATTCATCCTTTGAAGCGCCGCATTCGGGACAAACCCAATCATCTGGCAAATCCTCAAACTTTATGCCGGGACCTATGACATTTTCCGGATCACCTTTCTCCGGATCATAAATATAACCACATACCTTGCACTCCCACTTTTCCATTTTTATCCTCCGTTTTTAGTATAAATTTAATAAACTATTATGCAAAATTTCTTTTCTTCCCGGGAAATACTCTAACCTTCCATGCACTTCGCAGTATAATAATATGGTAAAAATATTTTCAATACAACTAAATTAACAAGCCCTATTTCAAATTATACAACTTGAGCGCCTGAAAAAATCATTTGATATATTACCGGGTTTTGGTGGTATACTATCAATATCGGGTGTGGCTTCGCTTGTTATAAGATCTTTTTTTTAATTGATACCGGCGCACCTTTTCTTAGGATAGCAGAAGCCTTATAATTAGCGTTTCTGTTATTGTTTTTAAGGTTTTTTAATTAAATAAAAAAATAAAAATAAAAAAGGAGGTTAAAATGTCAGTAAGTTCATTAATAACCATAGTATTCGGCACATTTATAGCGCTTATTCTGCTTATCTCTACTATTAAGATTTTAAAAGAATATGAAAGAGGTGTAATATTTAGATTTGGAAGATTAAGCAGCGTCAAAGGACCCGGATTAATTTTAATAATCCCATTTGTGGACAAAATGATAAGAGTTGATTTGAGGACAGTTACCATGGACGTACCCCCACAGGATATTATAACCAGGGATAACGTTCCTGTAAAAGTAAATGCTGTGGTATATTTCAGGGTAATGGACCCCGCAAAAAGTGTTGTTAAGATTGAAAAATATATGGTTGCAACGTCACAGATTGCACAGACCACACTCAGAAGCATACTCGGTCAGGCTGAACTGGATGATCTTCTTGCCAGAAGAGACAAAATCAATCAGGAGCTTCAAAAAATAATAGATGAACAAACCGACCCATGGGGAATAAAAGTATCCAATGTCGAGATTAAAGATGTTGAACTGCCGCAGTCGATACAGAGAGCATTCGCAAGACAGGCCGAAGCTGAAAGAGAAAGAAGAGCAAAAATAATCAATGCCGAGGGAGAATTCCAGGCCTCTGAAAAACTGTCCGAAGCTGCAAAGGTGCTGAGCAGATATCCGGTATCGGTACAATTAAGATTTCTCCAGACTTTAAAGGAAATAGCATCAGAGCAGAATTCAACCATTGTATTCCCTGTACCAATTGATCTCATAGAAGCATTCATAGGCAGGATCGGCAAAAAAAAATAATAAAATAAGAAGTGGTAATCAATTTTGTCCGGAAAAAAATTTTTAAACAATATTCATATAAAGAAAATATACGGTAAAAAAACAAATTTAAGGACACTGGGAAAAAAGGATTTAGAAAAATCACTGATGTGGTTAAAGGATCCTTCAATTAATATGTACCTCAGCCATAACTTCCGCGACTATACCGAGGAGCAGGAGCTTAAATGGTTTGAGTTTATTCAAAATTCTAACAATGATGTAGTCTTTGCTATTGAAGACAAAGATTCCAGCTTCTACATCGGCAACTGTGCGCTGCATAAAATCGATTGGGATAGAAAAAGCTGTGAAATGGGTATCGTGATCGGCGATAAAAACTACTGGGATAAAGGTTATGGTTCCGATGCAGTAGAAACTATTATAGAATTTGCATTCCAGAAGCTCGGTCTTGAAAGTATTCAATTGAATGTCTACAAATACAACTGCCGTGCAATAAGAGTATATAGAAAATCCGGGTTTAAACTGACCGGGACCGAGAAAAAAAATCATTTTTATGATGGGAAATACTGGGATACCCTGCTAATGGAAATCAAAAGAACTTAAATAAAATCTTTTTTTAAAATTTGTATATCCAATCAAATAGCAACCCTGGCAAATATATATACTGTCTATATGATACTTGTAAATAATTTATTAATATTAAGTACATATATTAACCTTTTTATTTTTATGTTAATATTTTTAATTAACATCAATAGAAGTGTAAATTTATGTATATATATAGAAGAAAATCAAGAATTGATGCTGGCTCAATTATTTTTATAATTATTTTTATATTAGTTTCCGCAGGCACCGGATACCTGGCTTATACCGACAGGGGAAAGTTCTGGGATATCCTGCCTTTTGCCTGCATACCGGTAATAATAATAAGCCTTATCTTTATAATTGTTAACTTCATAAGAAGAACAAGGGGAAGCACTTTTTTTATCTTATTCTTTTTGCTATCAGTTACGGGATTAATACTTACCAATTTTTTTGGCCCTTTTGCTTTAAATAAAACAGCTGAGAAAAGTTTTGATAATAAAAACTATGAACATTCTATAAATCAATACAAAGCACTTCTTGATAATTATCCCAGCAGCCGCCATGCAAATACGGCGCTTGGAAATATCTCATTTGCTTATTTTTCAAATAAAAATTATAAAGAAGCCATTGACAGCTTCAATGAAGCAATAAGTCTGGAGATATTTAGTGATGATAATCTCGAAATAAAAAAATCCCTTGAAGAATGCTATATTAAGTTGTCTGATGAGTATTATAATAATAAAGAGTATGAACTTTCTGCCGGAAATTATTTGAAAGCCGTTACAGTGCTTGAGGATATCAAAAATAATTTTTCGAGTACGGATGAGGCTTTTATTTCCATATATAAAATCCCTGAATATCTTTATAAAGCGGCGCTTGGTTTTAATAAAGTCAGAAACTGGGAAAAATCCCTGGAATGTCTTGAAGCAATTGTCAATGACTATGATGAAAGTAAATATTATTACGATGCCAGCTATCTTTTGTCAGATACATATATCAGCAAATCAATAGAATTAATAGACATTAGTAATCAACAGGAAGGTGTGGAAGAATTTTTAAAAATTTTGGAACTTGACGCTCTTGATTATGATTATAGCAGTATTATTGAATACCAGAAAAGCAGGATATTCCCCAATATTTCTCTTAATACCTTAAAAAAAATCGCAGGAGAAAAATACAGTTCAGGCGAGTATGAAAAATCGCTGTTTTTATACAAAACAATTATTGAATATAACCCGCAGACGGAAGAAGAGATTACCCCCCGGCTGATTGATTCTAAACTAAAATTAATTTATTCCTCGGATCATAATTTACTTGAACAACCTGCCCCTGTGCGCAGATTCCGGGGTCCCGGGAAGAGTATACTCGTAATAGAAAACAGCACTGAATTTAATTTAACCATATATTTAAAAGGACCTGAGTACAAAGTAGTAGAAGTGGAAAAAAATTCTACCCTGGAAGTAGAGATCACTTCAGGCAGCTATGAAACAGCTCTAGACTCAGACAATATGGATAATCTTCCTTATTACGGAGAATTAGAATACGAGGAAGGACAGAGATATTTAGTGGAATACCCAATAATTGAATAATTAATCTAGATTTATAATTAATTATTATTTAAGTTTTCTTACAAATTCAAAAATTATTTTTTCGATTATTCTTTTACTTTTTTTTAAGAATTAAAAACCTTAGCGGCATGTCCCTGCCCTTCTTTATCCCTACCCTGCAGGTTCTGATTATTTTATGATTATTATCTTCTTTGCAGTAATTATTTCCTTTACTATAATCAAATATATGGAATCCATTTTCTCCCTTTACAATATCTGCTCCGTTATTTTTTATATCTATACCCAGTGCCATTGTCAACCTTCCCGGCCCATCTGTCAGATTGCTGTCTGTATTTCTCCTTTGTTTCATAATGTCAATTCCCCAGACCGGATCCAGCGCCCTTATTAAAACCGCTCCGGGCTTTCCTTCATTTTCCGTTACGATATTTAACAGGTAATACATTCCATAGCACAAATAAACATAGGCTATTCCCGGCTTTTCAAACATTATTCCACTTCTGGGTGTCTTTCCGCTGTAAGCATGACTGGCAGGATCATCCCGTCCATAATAAGCTTCAGTTTCCACAATTAAACCTCCTACGATATCCGGTCCGGAATATTTGACCAGCGCTTTCCCGAGTAGGCCCCTTGCTACTTTTGAAGTATCTCTATTATAAAACTCTCTTGGTAATGCAGTTTTTATTATATCTTCCATCAATTAAACAATTATTCCCGCTTATTGTATTTTTACTTTTCAAAACAGCAATCTCTTAATTAACCAGGAAATAATAACAATCCTCTTTTTAATAGTCAACAAACTCTATATCTTTAATAGTATTACTGTATAATTCCAAAAAAAACTTTTTTATTGAAATGGTAATAAAAATTTTGTATATTACATAACAACATTGCAAAGAAAAATTGGAAAGGAATTCCATGGAAGTAAAAATTGATAAAGAACTTTGTACCGGCTGCGGTTTATGCGAAGAAACATGCCCTGAAATCTTTAAATTAAATGAAGATGAGGACATTGCAGAAGTTATAAAAACTGACTATGACGAGAACGATGAAGAATGTATTGAAGAAGCTGTTGAGAGCTGCCCGACAGAAGCTATATCAGCTGATTGACTTTTACTAAAAAAGAATTACACATAAAAAATAGTCCTATTGATAAAAATAGGACTATTTTTCTTTTATTTGTTTAAGATCCTTTTATATCTTTTATTAATTTATATTCTTATTAAATTTTTTATTAAACTTATCAGATTCTGCACCCGGCAATATTATCAATTAATATGAAAGACCAAATCCAAATGGAAAGAGAGAACCTTTTGAACCATCCATATCATTAATCGGCAGCTGGTCTATTGACCCTGGCCAGGTATATGCAAGTTTGCCGGTAGGGGCGTAATCACCAAAAATGACATCCGCAACTCCCTGCCCTTCGGTACCAGGCAGCCATGCCGCAACCAGCGCATCCATTTTATCAATCTGTTCAGTTATTATCATCGGGCGGCCGCTTATAAGAATCACCACAACAGGGATACCGGCGCCAGTTAAATTATTAAAGGTTTTCATATCCTCATTACTCAGCAATAAATACTTACTATCTCCGGGAGATTCTGCATAAGGGGTTTCGCCAATTACAATAATTACAACATCCGCATCCGGTGGTATATCGGCACCATTCCTTGAATAAGTAACCAAAGTTCCATCTGAAACAGTATCCTTTATCGCATCAAGAATTGATGTTCCTTCTGTAATATTCCCCCTTTCGCCCTGCCAGGTAATGGTCCATCCGCCACACTGGCTTCCGATGTCATCAGCTTTACTTCCAGCCACTACAATACTTTTTAGATCTTTTGGTAATGGAAGAAGAGATCCTTCGTTTTTAAGAAGTACAAGAGATTTTTTAACTGCTTCTCTCGCAATTTCACGATGTTCCTGGCTGCCTACCGTTTCGATATAACTGCGGTCGGCATAAGGATTTTCAAATAATCCGATTTCAAATTTTGCGGTAAGAATTCTACGTACTGCATCATCAATCCGGTTTATAGAAACTTCACCGGCCTCAACCAGATTTGTGAGTATATCTATGAAATTCTTATAATTATCCGGTATCATAACCATATCAATTCCTGCATTTATACCTTCCCTGACATCCTGGACAGATAAATCACTATAATTTTTATCAATACCATTTATCCCCTGCCAGTCTGATACCACAAAACCATTAAACCCGAGCTCTTCTTTCAATACATCAGTTATAAGATATGAATTAGCATGCATTGGAATTCCATTCCAGCTGCTAAAGGAAACCATGATTGAGCCTACCGGTACCTCCAGAGCACTTACATACGGAGAAATATAGATTTCCCTGAATTCCTCCTCTGAATATTCAGCATTACCTCTATCAATGCCCCCGGTTGTGCCGCCGTCACCTGCATAATGTTTGGCACAGGCAAGAATACTATTAATATCTGACAAATCAGTACCCTGGTAACCTTCAATCGCGGCTTTACCTAACTCAGCCACAAGCTCTGGATCTTCACTGAATCCTTCATAGGTTCTCCCCCAACGTTCATCCTGCGGAACGGTAATGCACGGGCCAAAATTCCAATCTATGCCAGTCGCAGAAACTTCAATTGCTGTAATTTGTGCAATCAATTTTACCAGATCACTATCTCTTGTTGCTCCAAGACCGATATTATGAGGGAAAATAGTAGCACCCCGGAGATTGTTATGCCCATGAACCGCATCAACTCCATAGATAATCGGTATTCCTAATCTTGTAGAAAGAGCATATTCCTGAAAATCATCATACATATCTGCCCAGCGGCTGGGGGTGTTACCTGCAGGAGACGAGCCTCCTCCGCTGAGTATTGACCCTATGCCATATTCAGTAATATCATTACTGTTAATATATCCTCGTTCAACCTGTGCCATCTGCCCGATTTTTTCTTCCAGGGTCATCAAAGATAATAAATTTTCCACCCTTTCCTCTACAGTGATACTGCTATCCATATAAACAGCATTTTCTCCGGCATCTCCTACCGCGCCTGCTTCTTCTTCTCCCTGGCTCGATTCCGGCTCTACCCCTTCGCTGGCCTTACAGCCTGCAAAAAGTAGGGCCATAACGGCGGGTATAATAAACAACCATATAAATATTCTCTTCATTGGTATCCTTTCTAATATCTGGATTTATAAAAATCTTTTTATAAATTATTTTTGTGTTTTAAGCCATAATACCACAAAAACAGGCTCTATATAATACTGGTCAGATACAGCCAGGCAAAAATTTATGGTTTCGATTTTCTCAGGCTCACAAACCAATCTTTTATAACCAGCGCCAAACCTCCAAAACCAAAAAGGCTTCCCGCAAGACGGCATAACCATCCAATAAATGGAAAATTATATGCTAACAGCAGCAGATACTTTTTCTCTTACTTTTTTTATATATCCAGACGGGTTTTTTGAATCATAGATTGCCTTGCCTATAACAAGGACATTGGCCCCGGCTTTTACAGCAACCGGCGCGGTATCAATATTAATTCCGCCGTCTACCTCAATATCAATACATTTTTTTAAATCGGAAGAATATTTTTTATAATCCTCAATCATTTCCTTCAGCTCTGCTATCTTATAGACCATATTATTTATAAATTCCTGGCCCCCAAATCCCGGGTTTACAGTCATTATCAATACCATATCCACAAGATGCAGTACATTTTCTATATAACATAAGGGGGTTGAAGGATTTAAAGCTACTGCCGCTTTTTTCCCTGCCTGTTTTATATAGTTCAGCGTGCGGTCAAGATGAGGGCATTCTTCGGCCTGAACATTTATAAGGTCAGCTCCGCTTTCAATAAAACTATCAAGCAGCCGGTCAGGTTTTTTAATCATAAGATGCACATCCATAAAAAGCCCGGTTTCATTTCTTATACATTTTATAACAGGCGGACCAAAAGTTATATTGGGTACAAAGCTACCATCCATAACATCTATATGAAGCATTTCTGCTCCGGCATTCTCAATTTCCTTAATTTCACCGGCAAGGTTCGCAAGATTACTATTTAAAATAGACGCGGAAATCTTTATTAAATTATCTTTATTTTTCATAACCTTTTATCCCTTCTATAGTTTCAATATGGATTATAGCACAAAATTAAAGTGAATTTATGATTTAAAAACCAACCTTCCCGGGCAATATACTATATCTCAAAAAAAACTTGGCATTTTATAATAATTTTAGTATATTCTAAATACAATTTTTTTTTGTGTTGTTTGAAAATTTAGAATTCCATAGTAAATTTTCGGGGACAGGTGAAATTCCTTACCGGCGGTTAAAGTCCGCAACCCTGCCAGTATATGGCGGGCTGACTTAGTGAAATTCTAAGACCGACAGTTACAGTCTGGATGGGAGAAAATTTGTGACTTTATTAATAAAAAGCCATGGATTTTTTCCATGGCTTTTTATTTAATGGAAACTTTTAACCGGTATAATATTTTAAATATGGATGATTTTAGCAAAGAGGACATATATTATATGAAACAGGCTGTAAGGCTTGCTGAAAAAGGAAGAGGGAAAACCAGCCCCAATCCCATGGTTGGTACGATTATTGTAAAAAACGGCAATGTTATCTCATCGGGTTACCACTGCAGGGCGGGGCTCCCTCATGCTGAAATAGAAGCCATAGAAAACTGCAAACAGTCCCTTAGCAATTCGACAATGTACGTAACACTTGAACCTTGCACCTTTCAGGGTAAAACACCGCCGTGCACCAGGGAAATCATGAAACATAATTTTAAAGAAATAATAATCGGCTGTATTGACCCGAACCCCCTGGTCAATGGAAAAGGCATCAAAGCTTTAAAAAAAGCTGGACTGAAAGTAAAAAGCGGGCTTTTAAGAGATAAGATAGAGCACCAGAATGAAGTATTCTTTAAACATATCAGGACTGGCCTTCCGTTTATCTGCTGTAAAATAGCCTCCAGCATTGATGGTAAATTGGCCACAAGAACCTCTGATTCAAAATGGATAACATCGGAAAAATCAAGGGCCCAGGTTCAAAAAATCCGCAGAGAATACGGTTGCATATTAACCGGAATAAATACTGTTTTAAATGACAATCCATATCTTTTACCCGGAAAAAATCTAAGTGAGCCCATAACAAAAATGGATCTGCCGTTAAATAGAAAATTCTACAGGGTTGTTCTTGATAGCAATCTTAGAATTGATCCGGATTCTAAGATTGTAATAACTTCTAATCTGGCAAAAACCATAATCTTTGTAAACGAAAAAAGTGCGCTGCAACTTAAAGAAAAAATAAAAAGCCTGCAGGATAATGATATTGATGTCATTCCGGTAAACGGTGATCCTGTAACGAAAACAGGTCTTGACATACTCCGGATACTTAATATCCTCTATAATAAATATCAGATAACATCCGTACTCCTGGAATGCGGCTCATCCCTTGCCGGTTCTTTTTTAAAGAGAAATTTAATTGATAAATTAATTTTTTATCTTGCTCCTAAAATCATAGGCGGGGATAGTGACTACGATATGTTTGCTGGTATTGGTATAAATAAAATAAAAGAATGCATAAACTTAAGATTTGAAAATATAAAAAGGGTCGGCAATGATATTGCTGTCACTGCTTACCCCGTAAAAAATAAAAACAGGTAAAAGGATCCGGGAAATGTTTACAGGCATAATAAAAGAAATCGGCAGAATAATTAAAATTAAAGATAGAACCTTTGATAAGGAAATAGAGATCCAATGCCGTAAAATCTTAAAAGATATAGATAAAGGCGACTCTATAGCTGTAAACGGTGTCTGTCTTACGGTCACAGATACAGGAAGCAAGAGTTTTTCCTGTGATGCTTCCTTTAAAACTCTGGATAATACTTCCTTAAAGTACCTTAAAATAAACGATCCGGTCAATCTGGAAAGCTCACTTACCGCTTCAGATAAGCTTGGGGGTCATCATGTAAACGGCCACGTTGATTGCACAGCAAAAATCTTAAAGATCTCTAAAATTGGGAGTTCCCATATAATTAGCATGGAACTTCCTCCCGGTATTCGTGATTTTATAGTTACGAACGGTTCAGTTGCTATTGACGGTATAAGCCTCACCATATCAGAGGTTAAAAATGATAATTTCAGCGTGGTAATAATACCCTATACCTTTGAAAATACAAATCTTTCAGGAAAGCATAAAGGCGATATAGTAAATATTGAGATAGACATGCTGGCCCGCTACGCAATAAATTTTTTAAAATCCAGCAGGATTTCAAATATGGATTCTCAGGAATTAAAAGACAAAATACTCAAGGAGAAATTAAAAGAATATGGATTCACAGAATAAAAGCGAATATTTTTACCCTGTAGAAAATATAACCTGTGATATAAAGAAGGGAGAAATAATAATTATTGTTGATGACAGATCGCCCAATAATGAAGGCGTATTCTTTCAGGCTGCAGAAAAGGTAACACTGGATTCAATTAATTTTTTCATAACTCATGCCAGAGGTTTGATTTTTCTTCCCTGCGAAAGAGAAAGATTGAATCAGTTAAAGATACCGGTCATTAACTGGGAGGGAAAATCTCCTTCCGGTGATGCCAGGACTCTGGCTGTTTCCATAAATGCAAAATCAGTAACCGGCAGCGGAATTTCTGCCAGTGACAGGGTAAAAACCATAAAAACTTTCATTAATCCCGGTACCGTACCGGAAGATATATCAATACCGGGGCATATATTTCCACTGTGCTCGCATGGCGGCGGCATTCTTATTAGAGCCGGACATACAGAGGCAGCAGTTGATCTCGCAAGAATAGCCGGGCTATATCCTGCCGGAATCATATGCGGGGTTATAAGAGAAGACGGGGAAGCAGCCCGTCTTCCTGATTTGATAGAAATATCAAAAGAATTTTGTTTAAAAATCATAACAATAGAAGAATTAATAAGATTCAGAAAAAGAAAAGAAAAACTTATTGAAAAAGTTGCCGAAGTAAACCTGCCTACAAAATGGGGTGAATTTAAAGTCATTACTTACCGGTCAACTATAAACCCTGAGTTTCACATCGCTTTTATTAAGGGGAAAATCAGGGGGAAAAAGGATGTGCTGGTAAGGGTACATTCGCAGTGTCTCACAGGCGATACATTTGGTTCAACAAGATGTGACTGCGGCGAACAGCTGGATAAAGCCTTTAAAAAAATAAATGAAAAAGGTTCCGGAGTGCTACTTTATATGTCTCAGGAAGGAAGGGGAATAGGGCTTTGCAATAAAATGAAAGCCTATGAACTTCAGGAAAAAGGACTCGATACCGTTGAGGCAAATTTATACCTGGGTTTTGACGCTGATTTAAGAGATTACGGTATAGGAGCCCAGATACTTTCCGATCTGGGTCTGTCCACTATACACCTTATGACTAACAATCCAAAAAAAATAGTAGGTCTTGAAGGTTACGGTCTTAAAATAACCAGAAGAATACCTCTTGCGATCCGCCCCAATAAAAATAATAAAAGATATTTATCTACAAAAAAAAGTAAATTAAATCATATGTTATGATAAAAAATAAAAAGGAGAAAACCATGAAAAAGTATGAAGGCAAACTGAATGCAGAAGAATTAAAATTCGGAATAGTTGTGAGCAGGTATAATGATTTTATTACATCAAAATTGCTGGATGGCGCGCTGGACTGCCTTAAAAGACACGGGTGTGAAGACAACAATATAGATATAGCCCGGGTACCCGGCGCATTTGAGATTCCTTCAGCAGTAAAAATTATGGCCGAATTAAAAAAATATGATGCTATTATCTGCCTCGGTACGGTTATAAAGGGAGAGTCATCACATAACCATTATATCGCCGGTGAAACCATTAAAGGAGCTGCTAAAATCAGCCTGGATGCAAATATCCCGGTTGCCTTTGGCGTTATAACTCCCGATAGCCTGGAACAGGCTATTGAGAGAGCAGGGACAAGGAGAGGAAATAAGGGCTGGGAAGCAGCACTGAGCGCTATTGAAATGGCGAATTTATTTAGAGAAATAAAATCATAAAATAAATAATGGGTTAATTTTTGTTTACTCAAATTTTTTTATGTTGTATACTTTTAAAACATAAATAAATTGTAAATCTAATTAAAAATTAACGGCTAAGCTTTTTAGAGCAAATAATTTTTATTTTTTTAAATGCCAATAAGTGCCAGAGAAAGTTTAAATAAATTAGACAGGGAAGTTATTAACTGCAAAAAGTGTTTGGATCTGGTAGAAGCAGGAAAGCGTCCCGTTCCGGGCAAAGGTGCATCCAAAGCAAACATAATGATAGTAAGTACGTTCCCGCTTATAAATAAACTTGAAGATAAAAATGCTTCTTCCGGGTCATATAACCAGAATGAATTATTAATAAAAATATTTGAGAGAACAGGACTATCCCTTATTAAGGACACCTATATTACCAGTCTTATTAAATGTGCGCAGGGAAAACCCGTAGAAGAAAAAGGGGATTCCCCTGCAAAAAAAACAAAACCTCTAAAAAAACATCTAAATAACTGTATTTCATACTTGACCAGTGAAATCTCGATAATTACGCCTCATATCATTGTTTCACTGGGTCTTGATGTATCTAACATTATTTTAGAGAAATATTTTTCAATAGAGAAGAAATACAGGGATATAGAAAAAATACACATGAAGGTATTTGAAAATCCATCTTTTAAGCTGGTTCCCTTTTTTGACCCGAAGGATGTTATTATAAACGGCACAGTAGGCAAAGAAAAATTTCTAAAGGATTTTGAATCCCTTTCAAAATTCTTAAAAATGGCTTGACCTGATAAGTTCATAAGCTCCCAGGGGTTAATCTTCAACAAGATATATTTTTATCTTCCTTTTGCCATACCTAAAGCAATCTTCTAAAGTTTCAAAACAGAGGTCAACTCTATTGCCCTTTATCCATCCACCAGTATCAGCAGCCAGAGCTTCTCCATAACCGGGTATATAAAGTTTTGTACCCAGAGGAATTATTCTCGGATCAACGGCAACTATGCCTTTTCTTGCTCTCAATCCTATGGCCGTTATACCATTTCCATTTATATCATTACCGCCCTTTCCAAAAGCATAGTATGCCGTAGCGACCATATCCCATTC
>CAYRJH010000004.1:22356-28776 GCA_964424685.1 uncultured Actinomycetota bacterium
TCAAAACGCAATTGTTCTATTAAGTCTGCCTGGCTTTCCATAATACTTTTAAAAAGATAAAGATTGTTTATGACTTCATTCAAATCTCCGGCAGTAAGTATAAGTTTCGCTACATCATCATTCGCGTATTTGTATGAAAAAACAATTTTTTCTTTAAGTGCATTTTTCTTACTTTCAATGCTCTCCATTAATTCACTTTTAGCTTTATTAAGTTTATCAAGCTCGTTTTTAAGTATGTCAAGTTCTTCATTTAATGACTTAAGTTTATTCCTTTTATTTTCAACTTCAATTTCGGAAGCAAGTATTCCTTCCAGTAAATTTTCCTCATCCTGATTTAATATAGCAATTGCATTTCCCAGTTCTTTTAATGTGATAGCATATATTTTTCCCGGCAAGACAACCGGAGAAGAAATTAAGATTAAAAGGGCAATAATTGTAATTACTGCCCTTCCTAAAAGATTTATTTTTAATTCTTTTAACATTTATCTTTTATATATTTATTATAATTTAATTTCCCATCTCTTATAAAATAATCAAAATAAGCGGCAGGGCTATCGCACAGGAGTCCTTTTAAGAAAATATTCTATTATATTTATTCATATTTTTATAGAATTAATTAATTTTAAATATCTTTAAACAATATTATATAAATTATAAGCTTAAAATAATTTTAATTCTTGATGTTCCCATTGGCCCTTGACTGGATATATCAGGGGTAATCATGTTTACCCGGAAAATCTATAATGCCCTGTTATAATTTTCTCTTTTAGAATATTCCTCTCGACTGTATATCCGGGTTCATCAATATAATTGTAAATAACTTTTAGGATTCCGTCTCTTGTTGTGCTATCCGAAACTATTCCGGCATTATCTGTATATCCATCCCCGTTCATATCAAAAAAAACTACATCTCCTGGAATCCAACGGTTTAAGTTGTTTACATCTGAAGCTTCAAATACGATATCCAGAGACTTAGCATTCCTCCTGAAAAAAACCTCGAGGTTTTGGATTCTTCTATAATCAATATCCGGATCGCATACAGTCTGGCCCCAGATTTTTTTTAATGGGTACTGGTCAAAGTTTTCCTTTATATCTTCATACACGAGTTCCCTTAAGTCAAAACCTGCTTCCCTAAAAGCTCTGGCTATAATATCTGTACTTATTGCCAGATTTTCGGGAGGGTCTCCACCCTGGTAATAATTTGGCTCATTTTCCTCCAGAATAATATTCCTGGCAGGTTTCTCAAGCTGCTTCCTGGCGCCAGACAAAATATCTTTCTGGTCGTTTATTCCGTCATTATCCTCATCTCCGGAAATACCTATATTATCCATATCTATTAATCTAAACCTTGGAAGCTCATCTGCAAGTGCTGTGGGCGGTTCATACTCTTTCTTAAAGGAAAATTCATTTATGCTTATAATTACTGCTATAACTATAATAAGAATCAGTATAATAATTAAAAAATGTTTAATATTAAGTCTTTTTTTATTTTTTTCTAAGTCTTCCAAAATTATATAGAAGTAAAAAAATGAAGATATTTTAAAAAATAAATTCTGCTATCTTATAATCCATAAAAGGCACGTTTATATTTATTATTTTTAAGAAAATCAGTACAACAGTAACTATTATAATAAAGGAATAAAAAGTAATGTAAATATATAAAAACCGGGGAAACACAATTTTTTGTGCTGCTTCTGCTACAGGTTTTTTAAAGATTTGTACAATAATTCTAAAAATATTCAATAATAGAAATACCAGAGCAGCCGATACTGCGATTAGTAATACTAAGTTAACTGCCCCCATCTGTAGAAATCCTGCATTAAAATACTTTATAAATGGCCCGATATAGTAAATGAATCCAAGCCAGGATAATAATATTACTACCAGATTTACCCCTGCATATTTATTAATCCTTCCCAGTCCTCTTATGCTGTTTATATAATCATCACCTGTGTTTTTTTCAACACTGCTTAAAATGCTGTACAGGGGCATAAAACTGGTCAGTATCAGAAAAATATTTACAAAATTAAATAAATTCATTGAAAGCCTGGTTATAATTCCCGTTGAAAACATTGAAATATTAAGTAAAAAAAAGCTGATAAAAAATAAAAACAGAAATGATATTATTCTTCTTATACTTTTTGTTTTAATTGCCCCGATATTCCCTGCCAGCAAACAGACACAGGTTATAACTATTAAAAAGGCAGACAGGTAAATATTATTTTTTTCTATAAAATAATTAAACAGGCCGCTCAGTTTTAAAAACATAAATATTCCGGTAGGAAAATATAAAAACCATATAACAGCGTTGGATGCAAAATCGCTTCTCTTTATCATTTTCATGTATGGCCCCTGAAAAGGAAACAGGAAAAAATACTGGTAAAGAGCAATTCCAAAAATAATGAGCCCCAGAACAGTCAGCGGGTTTGTAATATATTCTGACTGTGAGATTTTATTAAAATCCCTAAAATCCGTAGCGCCTAATAATAATGAAAAGCTGAAAAAAAATAAAATAACAGTCAGGGCCGGCCTTAAAAAATATCCGGTTATAAATAAACTGATTTTATCAACCTTTGAATTAAAAGCAGACACCAGCTGGAATATTGTTAATATGAATAAGGAAAGACTTGTAAATATCAAAAGGAAATTCCTGCTCATTATTAAAAATAAGGCACAGATAACCGAAAAAAGAAAAAGGATAAGTGTTTTAATAAAATTATCATTTTCTTTTTGATATAAATAAAGAAAAAATACCAGATTCACTGCACTGAATATTATAATACCTGCTTCAATCATCTGGATGTTGCTAAAAAATAGGAGAAAATTAGAAAAACTTCCACTGTAAATATAAGTGTAAATATTTAGAAAAAAAGCCAGCGCAAGAGATAGTAAAACCAGCGCCATAAGATACCTTTTTACAGTCTTACTTTTAGAAACTGCAAAAAAAGATAAAATAAGAATTGTAATAGATAAAATAATTATACTTCCAAAAGGATTTGCTTTTTCATTAATATAAAATAAAAAGTTCATGATTTAAAAATTATCCTTATCTTCCCCAAACCAATCGCTTCTTGTTATTTTAAATATTCTAAAGTCTTTATAGAATACTTCCTTATCCAGCGGACTTCTATTTAAAAAAATATAGTAAATCAGGCAAAACATAATAAAATATATAATAATTACTCCTAAAATTATAAACACCTTATCCCACAATAATTGCTGATATAAAAACTTTGAAAAACTTAAAAAATTTACAACAGCAGAAATTATTATAAAATGGAGGGAAACAAAGACCGATATTATATCCCTGCTATAAAAAATTCCAAAAATTCCTATTAAAAAAAATAAAAAGTTAATATATATAATTAACTGGAAATTCATTTTTTCTCCATTTTAATAATTATAAACCATAAAAATGATACAAATAATGAAGCAGCAAGAATTATTATAACTAAACCATAGACAGTAGAAAAATGCTTGCTGATATCGCTTAAAGTAGTAATTAAAATAGTCTCGCTCCCTGCTATCTCATTTAAAAAACCGGATGTGTATTTATATATAAAATATCCGATAACCGAACAAAATAAAAATGTTAAAGTTATGGTTATGATTTCCTTTTTTTTAGAATGTTTTAATTTTTCATTTACACTTGCCTGCATATTATTTTCAAAAAGCTCTGATTGAAAAACAAATAAATACAGCAATATATAAAAGAACACTATTATAATTCCAATTATAAAAACTAAAATACCGGAATAATATACAAAAAATAAAATTCCTCCGAATAAAAAGGAAAGGAATAAAAACATTAATTTTTTTTTCTTATTGCCTATAAAGAGGGAGGATAAACCGCATATCAATACCCCGGCAATACTGATATAGTGTATTATTTTAATTATTAATTGACTTCCAAATGACATAATTATTTTACCAGAAATCTCTTATTATTCTTGATGGTTTTATTAAATCACTCTTTCCCAATCTTAAATTTTTTCTCCGGTAATCCGCCAGCTGACATTGATAGGACATATCAATAGCGTTATTTTCACAAAATTCAACACAGTTACCGCAAAAAATGCATTTGCCTAAATCCAGATTAAAATCTTCGAGAACTATCCTGCCATTTTTTTCTGCTCTTTTTCTTACTTCTATGCAATTCTGGGGACAAATTATGCTGCACAAGCCGCAGCCATTACAAATAATATCAAGTGAATCCAGGTCTAATTTCAGATGCATAACTCCCCTGCTGCCTTCAGGAATTATTATCTTTTCTTTTGGGTAAACCACAGTTCTGGGCTTTCTGAACATATTCCCTAAAATAATAAAAAAGTTTTTTATAAGTCTTAACATTTAAATAATTAAATAATAAAAATCAAATTAAATTATAAATATCTTTCATTATGAAAAACCCAACAGTGACAGCAAAATTTATGAGTGAAACCGGAATTAAAAATTTCCAGTTAATTCTTACCAGTAGTTTATAGTTATCTATTCTGCAGATAATCTTATCTATTAATAATAATATAAAAAAAATAAAATAAAATTTAACTGCAAGCATTACCTCGCCCCGTATTATATGCAGGTTTTGCCAGCCGCCCAGATATAGAATATTTATGATTATAATTAAGAAAAAAATACTCATATAAGCCGAAAGTTTTTCGATTATTTTACCCAATCCTTTTCCTTCTTTACCAATATTTGCTCCGGTTGACAGGTAACTTTTCCTGCTTATACCTAAAAGCTTGATTTGAAATAATATTGAAGTAAAAAACGTTAAGAATCCCAGGGGTTGTAAGGTTATATTCCAGTATTTATACTGGGAGTTCACAATCTCCTTTAAACTTAATGTCCTGCTTACGAGGACAATACTTATGATACTTAGTAATAGAGGAACTATAAAAGAAAACAGTATTAATATTTTTTTGCAGGTCTCGCTAAAGACTTTACCGGAAGAAGACCGTGCTGAATTAAAAAGTAATAAGGCTATAATACCGATATATATAATGATACTGATTAAAAGACTGTAATCATTTTCTACTAAAACCAGGTTTGAAGTTATGGGAACTGTGCTCCACATAAGAAAAGAAAGAAAAAAGATAAAAAAAGTCCATATATTTATTTTACTATCAACGGATAAAAACTTAAGAAATCTAATTATAGGAAATCCTATACTTGCTGCTCTGGTTATCCTGTAGCCTCTTCTCAGTTCCATGCGGGCTGAAAGTTTATTGCTCATATACTCACATATATATAAATTTAACACCAGTAGTATCAAAATATAAAAAATTTTCCTTAATATAATTAACATAATACTCCGTTTTATATGTTCATTATCTCTCCCGGACTTATATCCAGACTCACTAAAATCAAATCGGTATCTTCTATATTGCTGCCTTTAATTATTTCCTCACTTAAAATGAGGCTATTAATTGAAGGCCCTTTTATTATAAGGGAATCTATATTTCTTTTCCCGGCTTCCATATAAATTTTATATAAACCATGAGGACATTCTATTCCCTGTGAAATTACTCCCGGCTGGAACTCGAGATGTGATAAATTTATTTTTTTTATATGGGTCCCCCTGGGAAAATTATCAATAATTTGATTTATTAATTTTAAAGATTGGAATATTTCGCTAAATCTAATTAAAACCCTGTCCAGGCAGTCCCCCGATTTTCTTATAGGCACCGTGAATGATAAGTCTTTATATGCAATCAGGTCTTTATCTTTACGCAGGTCATATCTGATGCCGCAGGCTCTCAAGTTTGGACCGGTTATGCCATATTCTAAAGCAACATCTTTAGAAATTATACCTGTGTTTTTTAACCTCTCAATTACCAGAAAGTCATTCATCATTATTTTTTCAATTCTGCTTATACTTTTAAATAGAAGCGGGAGATTTTTTCTTATGCCGAGCATTGCTTCTTCTCCTATATCTCTCCTCGCTCCTCCGATTCTTATGAAATTTGGCGTGACTCTGGAACCTGTAATTGTTTCTATAAGTCTTAGAACCTTTTCCCTTTCCAGAAGACAAAGGCCGTATGCAATATCATACTGCAGGATATTACAGATATTTGAAATAAAATAAATATGATTTGATATCCTGTATAACTCACAGAGAAGCATCCTTGCATATTGGGCTCTCTTAGTTAATTTTAACTGCAGTAATTCTTCAAAAGCGCTGCAAAGACAGACTTCAGGAAATATGCCGGCCTTCCAGTCAAATCTGTTTATATACGCTATGAGATTATAAATCTCCATACCCTTATAGAATTCATCGCTTACAACCCTGCTTATATCTGTATTAATATAAACTTCTTTAATTTTATCCTCCCCGGCATAAATATCCAGGTCAAAGCAATCCAGACCATCAAGAGCACCGGGAGCAATTCTAATATTGGCCTTACTAATGGTTATTTT
>CAYRJH010000004.1:28876-42906 GCA_964424685.1 uncultured Actinomycetota bacterium
ATATAAAGATTCCCCCGGGGTACCTCTATTAATAAATCGAAGCCTGCCCTGGAAATATGATTTATCTTATCCTTTAGAATAAATTCCAGATTTCTTTCCGTCTCTTCTACAAATACTGATTTTGATGAAGGATAAATTCTATTATAAATATCGTCAATCATTTACATAAAATTTAAAAGTTTATATTTATTATTATATTATCTTCAACTTTTATTTATAATTCTTAAAATCGCATACATAAATGCTTCCGGTCTTGGCGGGCACCCCGGGACATACATATTTATTTTTACACTGCTTCTGAACCGGTTCAGTAACTTGCTTCCCGGATTAAATAAATTTCTGTTTAAAACACAGCTCCCGACTGCAATTATTCCTTTCGGATGACTCATCTTTTCATAAATATTTAAAACCCTGATTATGCCCTCATTGTTATAGAAACCCTGGACAACCAATAAGTCAGCATATTCAGGAGTGCTGACAAAATTTACACCAAATCTTTGAATATCATATAACGGGCCCTGGACTGCAAATATCTCCTGTTTGCAACAACCAAATCCTGTAACCAGTATATTAAAATTGCTTCTAATAATAGAGGACATTTCTGTAACCCCTAACCGATAATTTTTGATTTAACAAGATATATCGTAATTAATATAAGACTGAATATTATTCCGATAATTAAAAATAAATTTAAGTTTATTGAAGGATTCCTGCTGAAATTAAAAACAAAGAGAATAAGTAATATAAAAAAAATCATTATTATAAATATAATTCCCAGAATAAAGATATTTTTTTGTTGATTTGGGTCTTCTTTATAATCGGATATAATATTCCGGTGCTCAAACGGGATCACTTCCTCTTTTATCCTGATATCCTTAAAACCATTTCCACTGCCGGCCCTGCGGGTTAAGATATATGATAAAAGAAATATGAGAGCAAATATAAATGCTAAAACAATAATAAAAATTACAAGAGTTATGATGTTATTAAAATAAGCAGCAATAGATTCTTCAGGCATTATACTTTCCTGTTATATACTTTCCTATTTTTATATTTTTGAGTTTAAACTTTACCACAATTATCATGCCACTTCAATTAATAACACGGGGATATTACATTAATATTTTCAATAATTTTTATTTTTTCCCGGGTTTTAATCACGCTGCTCTAACCGTGCAATAAAAAATACACACATATAATTTATAAATAAGTCACAGAATAGTAATTTCGCTGTTAACCCATTACTGCTTCTACTGAATGGGCTTTACCGTCTTTAAAAACGGGAATTATATTGCCTTTTATTTCCATACCGTCTACTTTTAAGCAGGATACTCCTTTGTTAACATGATTGGGGTTTTTTACTTCTATATTATAAACGGCATTTCTATACTTGCGAATAACTTTAAAGCTGTCCCACTTTTTAGGGATGCAGGGGTCGATCTTAAGACCCTGATAGACCGGCTGTATGCCCAGTATAAACTTTGTTCCTGCCTGATACATCCATGAAGCTGCCCCTGTAAGCCAGCTGTTCCGCCCAAGGCCAAACTGCGGGTGTTCATCGCTCAGTATATTCTGAGCATAAACATAGGGTTCACATTCATACTCATCTATAATTTCATTTTTAGCGGCAGGGTTTATCTGATTATAATACTCATATGCCCGATCCCCGTTTCCTGTAATAGTTTCGGCAATCACTACCCAGGGATTGGTATGCAGGAATATGCCGCCATTCTCCTTTGTCCCGGGAGGATAAGTGGTAATGCCGCCTTTGGTCGGGTCAAAGCCGTTAAACCCGGGCCAGCTGATTTTAATCCCCTTTGAGGTGTTAAGAAGTTTGTTTACAGAATCCAGTGCTTTCTCCCCTCTATTAGCAGTGGCCATGCCTGATATTAAGGGCCAGGACTGCCCGTTCAGATATATCTTGCCGTGCTCATTTTTAATAGAGCCAAGCGGGGTGCCATCTGAATCAAAATAGCGGATATACCACTGGCCGTCCCAGCATTTTTGATTAAATGTCTCCTTTAAAATACCATATTCATCTTTATAGAGCCCGGCCGATTCTGTATCACCCAGATAGTTACAGAGCTCGATCATCTCCAGCAGGCCTTTTCCATAAAGATGTGCATTAAATAATGACTCAGCGCCGGCTCTAAGGTTAACCGTATCGTTCCAGTCTGCAAAACCCAGGTGCGGCAGGCTGTGTTTGCCTTTATCATTCTTTGTAAAATTGAGAGCTCTTTTCATGTGGTCCGTTACCGTTCCGCTATCTTCAGGTCTTCCTTCCCCGTCCTTCTCATAATACGGAACTGCCTCATTTAGAAAATCAATATCTCCGGTTTCCTTTAAATAAGAGGTTACCGCTAAAATAATCCAGAGATGGTCGTCGCCATAATACTGTGGCCGGTCAGACATTTCACCGGTTTCTCCTTTAGATGCTTCCATCGTTAAAGGATTAAAACTGTGCAAGGCACTGCCGTTTTTTCTTTGAACCATCATCAGTTTTTTTAACAATTCTTTCGATTCATCAGGTATATGGCTGATTATTCCCATTATATCCTGTGAGGCGTCGCGGAAGCCAATACCGCGGGTGCCTATACCAAGCTGGTAATAGGAAAGATATCGCGACCAGTTTTTAGCGATAAAACATTGGCGGGGATTCTGAACATTAAGCATGCTATTCATATTCGAATCTGGTGTCTGTACCTGCATTGTCAATAAAAATTCATCCCAGAAACTTCTTATTTCATCAAATGCCTGCTTTATAGATTCAGGATTTCTATATTTCTTAATAGCAGGGTAAGCCTTCTGGAAACTCTGCTCCTGCCTCAACTGGGTTATAAAACTTTTTTCCCCGCCGGGTTTAAAGTTTCCAAGATGATGCATAAGAGCACCTATGTTGTCACCCCTGTTTGCTTCATAACAACCCAGCTCATCCATTTGAAGCGAAAGCGGATTCGCCCAGGTTCCATATTCATTATCTCCAAGAAACCGCTTCCTGTCTGATTCAAAAGAAGATACGGGAAGATTGGATGTGAAAAAATTCACACTGGTTTCTCTGCGCATAAAAGCATATTGCGATAAAGTCAGTAACCCATTTTTTTCCTTTATGCAGCGGGACTGCATTGTCTGTGGGGTCCAGTCAGCATTGTCAATTTGCCTTACAGCATTAAAGTGCGTGTATTCAACCACGCTTATTGCATCAATTTCCAGTTCTTTCCCTGTTTTATTGGTTATTTTTACTTCGCGGATTTCCACTCCGTCATTTATCGGAACAAATATCGTACACTCTGTCCGTATTCCATAAAATTCTGATATTATACAGGTATAGCCAAGGCCGACATGGCATTCATACAAATCATATGGATCCAGCGTGGGAACAAAGAAGGGTGAAAACACCTTATAGCCTTCTCCCTGCCTTAACCGCAGATATAAAGTCTCACCTTTGAATTCAGAGGATGGCATCTGCTGGATATACTTGGCAATACGGTTTAAGGTTGGATCACCCTTGCATATTAATGCACCGCCTGTATGATCCACAAAACCGCCAAAATTCAAAGTCCCGATATAATTAATCCACTTAACAGGTGTCTTTGGATTGGTAATTACATACTCCCTTTTCTTATCATCAAAATAACCATACTTCATTGATACTCCTTCCCGGCTTATTGATTCTTCTAAAAGGAAAATACTATAAAGAATAAATATTGTATTTTAAATAAATTAATAAGTCAAAATCACTAAATGGAGGTATGTAAAAGCCAAAATGGCATATTGTGTTATAAATCCTGCTGCTGCTATTTTAATTTTAAGTTCCGGTAAAATTGCATTGTTTAAGATCAATGATATTAACCGGCTCAATAATTTATATTTTTTTAAAAAATATAATATAATGACCTAAGATGAGATTAAAAAATTTTTTCAGCGGTAATAATAAAATAAAAGATATCGGGATTTTTTCCTGGTCAATAATCGGTTTACTTTTAATCATTGCACTTTTATTTTATATTATATACCTGATAAGATTAGCAATTATCCCGTTAATTATAGCTGTAATCATCGCCTATCTTTTAACTCCGGTTGTAGCCCTCCTGCAAAAGAAAATGCGCAGAATATTTGCAGTTGCCATAGCCTATATTTTTTTTATAGGTATTATTTTTGTAATGTTTTTCTTTATCATACCCATAATTATTGACCAATCCAGGACATTCATAGATAAGTTCCCCATGTATATGGATAATCTTTCAAGGATTATAAATGACTTTTTAAATAAGAGTCCTCTTATTGCAAGTGTTGAAAATATAATCGGTAAAGAAATAGCACCTATAGATGCCAGCGGCATTACTCAGTTTCTTATTGGCAGGCTTAATTTAGAAGGAATCGATATTTTTCAGAGAGCCACTGACTTTGGCAAAATAGTAATCAATGTGGTCCTGTACCTCATAGTGGGACCGCTGCTCGGAATATATATTCTTAATTATGGGGATAGGATTAGAGATATATTTTTAAAAGTATTGCCCAGAAAATACAAATTACAGGCCAATATTATGCTGGATAGACTTAATGAAGTTATCGGAAAGTATATCAGGGCACGAATATTAATATCTGTTTTTGTAGGAATACTATCTACCGCTGTCCTTCTAATATTAAAAGTTGATTTAGCATTGCTGCTGGGTTTCATAGCAGGCCTGTTTAATATGATTCCCCTTATTGGCCCTATAATAGGAGCCATTCCGGCTGCTCTTGCCGCGCTTTTTATTTCTCCATTAAAGGCTCTGTTAGTAATCCTTTTTTTCGTAGGTATTCAAATTTTAGATGGTTATTTGATTTCTCCTAATGTATTAAAGTATCAGATAGGAGTGCATCCCGGTATTACAATCTTTTCCCTGATGGTAGGCGGCGTACTGCTTGGTTTCTGGGGGGTTTTAATTGCCGTACCTGTTGCTGCTGTCTTACAGGAAATATTAAAATATTATCTTTTTGAAAAAAATAAGACAGCGTCGTGATATATTTCCTTCAGCGTCTTTCCGGTCACCTCTGCCAGTTTTCTGCAGGACTCAAATTCAGGCGCAAAATTTATCTCTTTTGCTTTCAGGATACCAACTTTTACTTTAACCTCGCCGTAAGGCAACTTGACAGTTTTTAATTCTCTGTCAACCGAATACCTTTTTATTTCCTCTCTTCTTATGCCAAGCGTTGTTGACTCAACCAGAATCATATTTACTATTTCCTTTTCTGACTTTTCATTGCAGAGAACACTGATTTTAAAGGCGGGCCTGCTTTTCTTCATATAAATAGGCTCTGTCCATACATCCAGTACATCTTTTTTGAATAATTCTTCCATCAAATAACCGATAATCTCAGGGGTGCTGTCATCGATATTCGCAGAAAGCATAATAAGTTTCTCTTCCCTTATGTCATACTCATTTTTAATGACTCCTCTTAAAAGTCTTAAAACATTTGGACCTTCTTTGCTTTCAATATTTCCGGCTCCATAGCCTGCTTTCTCAATTTCCATATAAGGAACGCTGCCATAACCTTTCACTAAAGCTTTTATTATTGCGGCACCTGTGGGAGTAGTTATCTCAAAATCAAAATTACCCCCATAGACCGGCACTTTCTTTAAAATCTCAACTGTTGCCGGCGCCGGTACCGGTAATTTGCCATGTGAACTGTTAATAAACCCGCTTCCCATCGGAACAATATTACTATAAAATAATTTAACTTTTAACTTACTTAAACATACAGCAGTGCTAACAATATCAATAATGGAATCTACTGCCCCTATCTCATGAAAATGCACATTATCTACTTCACAGCCGTGTACCACAGATTCAGCTTCTGCAATCAGCTGGAAAATACTTAAAGAAATTTTCTTAACCCCTGTATCTAATTTACTGTCGCCGATTATTTTTTTAACATCTCCATAATTTCTATCCGGCTGCGGTGAAGTCACTTCCACATCAAATTTTTTTGCTTTTATGGACCCTGTTTTTACTTCCCTGCATACTATATTGTATCCTGTAATATTAAGTTTTTTTAATTCGTCTTTTAAAAAAAGAAAGTCAACTCCAAGGTCAAGCAGCGCACCGACCATCATATTGCCGCTTATCCCTGAGAAACAATCAATGTACAGAGCTTTTTCCATATTCTTTTCCCCCGTTTTATCAATAAAACATTTAAGATTTAAAATTTTGTTATCTTAAAAATCTGTCCGGAGCCGGCGTCTTAAGCTAAATATATTTTAATTTAAAAATATCATTTTACTTATACTATTGCAAAAAGATATCAATTTATATATTTTTATAAAAAACCTGTTAAATATAATATAAAATAAAGTAATAAATGACTGATAGAAAAATTGATAAATTAAAAACACTCTTGAGAGAAATGGGTTCCGTGATTGTAGCATTTTCGGGCGGTGTGGACAGCAGTTACCTTTTAAATATCGCAAAAAATGAACTTGGAGGAAACGTTATCGCTATTACCGCAAAATTTCCCGCATTTTTAGAAAGTGAACTTAAAGATTCAAAAAAAATAGCAAAGAGTCTTAAGTGCAGACACATAATTATAAATTATAACCAGCTTGAAATAGAAGAACTCAAAAACAATCCCAAAAATAGATGCTACTACTGTAAAAAGAATTTTTTTAAGGAATTAATCCAGATAAAAAATAAATATAAATTCAATTTTGTTATTGATGGAACTAATTCCGATGACTTAAATACATTCCGTCCGGGCATTAAAGCATTAAGGGAGTTGGGGGTAAAAAGCCCTCTTGCGGATGCCGGCCTGACCGGAGAAGAGATAAGAAGATATTCCAGGCTGTTAAAACTCTCAACCTGGAATAAGCCTTCCTTCTCATGCCTTTTATCAAGATTACCGTATAATGAGAGGATTTCTAAATCCGGATTAATTAAAATTAAGAAAGCCGAAAATTTTTTTCACTCGATTGGCTTTAAACAAATAAGAGTAAGATACCATCACCCTATAGCAAGGATAGAAGTAAACCAGGAAGAGATTCCGCTGATGCTTGATTATAATATAAGAGAAAAGGTAATAAAAAAATTAAAAAATATAGGATTCAAATATATCTGTCTTGATCTTGAAGGTTACAGATCCGGAAGTATGGATGAATTGTGATTGCAGGAAAGATTAATATATAAGCAACCTACAATTATAAGGAGCAGCCGCCCATATTTAATGATATTCAACGCCGGTTAATAATCAATCTTTTTTAGAAACCCCCGGTAATTTTTATCATAAATTTCTTTTATTTCACTCTGTGTAAGGCCGGCACCCAGACCTACTTTATCCTGCATATCTGACCTGAATAAATCTCTGCAGCTGTGAGCATCGCTATTTATTAAAAATTTAACTCCTGCCTCTCTGCCAGAGTTTACTACTACCCCGTTAGTAAGGCAGTGCCCGGCCCTGGAAGAAATTTCTATAAAAACATTGTTTTTTACTGCAAGTTTAGCTTCTTTTAATTTTAAAATTCCCGGATGGGCCAGGATGTCTGTATATTTTGACTTGACTGCTTCTAAATTGGTACCGGGTTCCACACTTTCTACAATGCTTTCTCCGTGGACTACAACCATTTTTGCCCCAAGCTCCCTTGCTGTCCTGGCCATATCATTTATACTTTTAGAAGGAATATTGGTTAATTCCACCCCCGGAATCACTTTTATATTCCAGTATTTTTCTGCAAGCTCGCAGTCTTTTTTAACCCGCGATATTATAAAATCAAGATTAGAATAACTTGCATGATCGGTCAGAGCTATGCAGCGGTACCCATAGGCAACTGCAAACCTTATAAGCTCAATAGGACTGTGTGCCCCATCAGAAAACAAAGTATGAGTATGAAAATCATATACCATAAAATAACCTTTCTTTTGTTACTTTAAATACTTGATAATAAGAAAATAATATGATTAATTCTATCAATATTACAGATATAAAACTATAATTTTATTAAAAGGTTATAAGACAATGGCGTATATTACCGCTATTAATAACTTTTATAATTTAAAATATAATATCGTAAGATAATGAAAGGACTAAAAAATACCGGTGATTAATTCTCTAATAGAAACTCTGGGCTTTTCAGTGTGCCATCAATTATCTTCAAGAAGCCTCCTTATCGGAAATATAACCCTGCCTGTTTGTTCCAGGTGCAGCGGTTTTTATGCAGGGTTTCTTATTACAGCGATTATTTTATTTATAATGTTTAGAAAAAAGGAAAGCGATCTCCCTCCTGCTTACATCCTTATAATCCTTGCCATCTTCTTACTATCTTTCATTATTGATGGCATTGCATCAAATTTTGGACTTTATAACACCAATAATAACATGCGGTTCATAACAGGGGTCTTTTGTGGCTCATCTATCGCAATTATACTCTATCCAGTTTTTACATTTCAGTATTATAAGTATCCGGGGTCGGAAAAAATATTTAAAAATCCGCCTAAATTTATAATTTATATTCTGCTGCTTGCGCTTTTCATTATAGTTACACTGGCCAGGTTTACTTTTCTTGAGTATTTCTATTATTATTTAACTGTGCTGTCAATCCTTTTTACTTTTTATTTTATTAATCTGGTGATCATACTGCTTATTCCTCCATTTTCAAAAAAAGCAACCGGGCTTATAAGCAGGTATTTGATATTACCTTCCATAATTGCTGCTGCCCTTTCATTTATAGAGTTATTTGCTTTCTACTGGCTCCATAAAGCTATTGAGCGTTTATGATCTATAAAATTATTTTTAATCTGTAAATCAGGTGTAAAATAAATACGGCAGTTAAAATAAACTAATAAAACCGTAATTATAATAAATTAAAAAACTTGTTAAACTTGAAATACCCACTCCAAAAATAACCTGATTAACTGTATGTTTCTTTATCCTCACTCTTGCCCACGCTATTACAGGAATAAGCGGAATCATAAGCAGCATCCATCTGCCGAATAAGATATTAAATGTAATGACAACAAAAGTTATCCAGCTGCTGTGAAGGCTGATTTTCCAGAAATAAGTAATAATAGTAATAATAATAGTGGAAACCACGATTACCGCAAACAATGATTTTAAAAACAGTGGTCCATTCAAAGCATACAGGACAGCAAAACACGCTATATAACTTGCGCAGGATAGAAGCAGCGGTTTTTCCCTATCTTCTTTTTCGGGTATATGCATATCATCTATTTCTTTTTTTCTAAATAATAAACATATGTAGAGGTACGGGATCACTATTCCGAACAGTAGACAGATAAAAGCCCAGCTAATTGCCTCCATCTTATTATCTATAACCATTAAACATATAACCAGAAAAATAGGTATAGAAATAAATGAGCCATCAAAAACATAGGATATTATTTTTGCAGTTTTATTTATCAAATTGCTATTCCTTTTAGTCTTCACACTAAATAATCTTCCTTATAAATAATAAAAACTCTTCCAGTATCAAGAGCTTATTATATTAAAATGAATTTGATTTTAACAGGCTTAAGGCACTTTTTATTCTGCTATTTTTATTTTACTATTTTTTCATTGGATTTTTTAGCCATATAAATTTTTTTATCTGCCCCGGTAATTAAATTTTTAATACCGCAGTTATCGGTATAATACTCAATACCCATACTCATGTCCAGGTTATCATAATTCAGTTTTAAAAAATTTTCCCTTATCCGGGAAGCGATTTCAAAAGCAATATTATCCTCGGCCTGATTTACTATTATTAAGAATTCGTCGCCGCCAAACCGGAATCCAAGATCAACTCCCTTTCTTATGTTCTTACGTATGATGCCGCCCAGTTTTTTAAGTAATTTATTCCCGCTTTCATGGCCATAGCTATCGTTAAATTTTTTAAAATTATCAATATCAAACATTATAATTGCAATTTTCTCTTCTTTTCTTCTTCCCCTGCTTATCTCCTCACCCAATCTTTTATTCAGGTATCTAATATTATATAAACCGGTCAAATAATCCATGTGTGTATATTTAATGAGTTTTTTTTGTAACTGTTTATACGAAGTTATATCTGCAAGCGTAGAAATTACAAATAATATCTTCTCATTATCGTCCCCGACCGGAGAATTACTTGCCAGAGCATTTACAATAGTTCCGTCACTCTTTAAAAACTCCACCTCATAATTCAATGCCTTTTTATTATTAACAATTTCTTTAAATCTTCTTCCTTTGTGCCTGGAAGAAAGCAGGCTCAAATAACTCTTGCCTATAAGGCTCCCGGGGTCATATCCATAATCTCTTATCTTTTCGTTTATAAAAAGAATATTGTTTTCAGCATCCTTAATAATAAATATCTCATTTGTATGCTGGAGAATTTTGTCTATATGCGGCAATATATTTTTTAACATTTTATTCCATTAAAATAATATAATGGTAAATCATAATTTTAATAATTTTAATTAATTTTTACAAATAAATCCATTAATTTAAGATATAAGCTTATAATATTAAGCCATAGTAAGTATTCTTATTAGCATTCAGTCTGATTGTACTTTTTTTCTAAAAAATCTATTATATAAATTATTGACAGTATTAAAGATCAGTGATAATTTTTTCTTCGCATTATTAATAAAGGTAATAAAAAAATTATGGATAAAATTTTTAAATATATATATTTTGACCACAGTGCTACTACTCCTGTTCTTCCGGAAGTCGTTGAGGAAATCAATAAGTGTTTTACAGTTCATTATGGCAATGCCTCCGAACCTCACTCACCGGGCCTTAAAGCCAGAGAAATCCTGGAACATTCAAGAAGCATAGTTGCAAAATCGCTCGGGGCCAGCCCTCAAGAAATAATTTTTACAGGCAGCGGAACCGAGAGCGATAATCTTGCAATAGCAGGAGTGGCAGAGGCATACAAAAAAAAGGGCAACCATATAATCACATCTGAGATTGAGCATCCCGCTGTGCACATGCCTTTAAAAAAATTATCCCGGCAGGGTTTTAGGGTATCCTTCGTTCCTGTGGATAAATTTGGTTTGATAGATCCACAGGATGTAAAAAAATCTTTAACTGCCAAAACCATACTGGCAACCATCATGCACGCAAACAATATTGTTGGAACAATCCAGCCTGTTGAGGAGATAGGAAAAATACTAAAGGAGCGGAACATTATCTTTCATACCGATGCTGTGCAGAGTTTTTCCAATATAGAAACAGATGTTAACCGGTTAAATGTTGACCTTTTATCTCTTTCCGGACATAAAATATACGGCCCTAAGGGGGTTGGGGCTCTTTATATTAGAAAGGGCACCAGAATAATGCCGCAAATTTTTGGCGGGGGTCATGAAAGGGGGATAAGATCGGGGACAGAAAACATTCCGGGAATCGCAGGGCTTGCAAAAGCCGCGGAAATAAATCAGAAAAATCTTTACAAAAAAATATCAGAGGTTACAGATTTAAGAGAATATCTTATTAAAGGATTGCTAAATAAAATTGACGATGTCAGACTTAATGGTCATCCTGATAGAAGGCTTCCCGGAAACTGTAACTTTTCCTTTAAATATATAGAGGGAGAATCAATAGTGCTAAGGCTTGACCATGCAGGCATAGCCGCATCGAGTGGTTCCGCCTGTTCTTCTTCGTCCCTAAAACCTTCTCACACACTTATTGCAATGGGGTTGTCAAGCCAGGATGCTTATGGTTCTCTCAGGATTACTCTTGGTTTTGAAAACACAAAAAAAGAAGTGGATTATTTTCTGGAAGTGATCCCGGAAATAATATCAGATTTAAGAAGAATTTCGCCATTGCACCGGAAGTAAATTAAATTTTTAAAAAGTATTATAATTAAATTTAGAATATTTAAATTAGAAATAAATAAATTAACATTTAATAACTTTTATAAAAGGAGTAAAAATTTCTATTATAAGACTATACCTTGCGCAAATAAATCCAGCTGTTGGTGATCTTAAAGGAAATCATAATCTTATTGCCTATCATATTGAAAAAGCAAAAACAGTTGAAGCGGATATAGCAGTATTTCCCGAACTGTGCGTTACAGGATACCCCCCTGAGGATTTACTTTTTAAAAGTGCCTTTATTGATGAAAATATAAAATACATACAAAAGCTGAAAAAGCTGACCTCAAATATAATTGCGGTTATCGGTTTTGTTAATAAGGAAAAAACTGGAATATATAATTCAGCAGCAGTAATTTATAATAAACAGATTAAATCCATATATAATAAACAGCTTCTACCAAATTACTCCGTTTTTGATGAGGAAAGATATTTTAAAAAAGGCAGTAAAAATTATATTTTCAAAATAGCAGATGCCCTTATCGGAATTACCATATGCGAGGATATGTTCCATCCTGAAGGGCCGGTAAGAGATCAGGCCATTCTTGGCGGAGCAGAGCTTTTAATAAATATATCTGCTTCCCCGTATCATTCGGAAAAAATTAAAGAAAGAGTGAATGTTTTATCTAATGCCGCTATAGGAAACAGCGTAAACGTGGTTTATCTAAATATGGTGGGCGGCCAGGATGAACTGGTATTTGACGGTAACAGCTTAATCATAAATAAAAAAGGCAAAATTTTAGCACGCGCAAAACCATTTTCAGAAGATGTTTTAATTTACGACTACAAAACTTCAAAAATAGAGTACCCAGGAATCGCAGGCGAAGGGCTTCTTAAAAATAATAAGATCGAATCATTAAAATACCTTAAAACCCCGTCCCTTATTGATTTAGAATATTATCCGGAAAAGAAAAAGAAAAAAATAATAAAACACATAAATAAAAGCAGCTATGCACCTGGGCAAAATATCTCCTGTCCCGAAGAAGAAATACTGGAAGCTTTGGTTCTTGGTACAAAAGACTATGTTAGAAAAAATAAATTCAAGAAAGTGGTTATTGCTTTAAGCGGCGGGATAGATTCGGCACTTACTCTAGTGATAGCTTCGCTGGCTCTTGGAAAAGAAAACGTCAGCGTGATATTGATGCCCTCAACCTTTTCCTCTGCCGGAAGCATTAAAGATTCTGAAGAATTATGCTGGAATCTTGGTATCGAGTACGCTACAATCCCTATTTCTTCCATATATGAAAGCTATATTAAAAATCTTGATTTTTTATTCAAAGATCCTGAAATTAATGTCACTAAGGAAAATATACAGGCCCGCATAAGGGGAAATATTATAATGGCCGTGGCTAATGAGAATAACTGGCTTACATTATCTACGGGAAATAAAAGTGAAATAAGTGTCGGATACTGCACCCTTTACGGTGATATGGCAGGCGGATTTTCACCAATCAAGGATGTATATAAGACAATGGTTTACCGCATTTGTAAATTTATAAATAAAAAATACTCAAATGTAATCCCAAAAAATATTCTTAACAAAGTTCCCTCTGCCGAACTAAGGCCGGATCAGAAAGATGAAGATAAATTACCCCCCTATAATATACTGGATACCATACTTAAAGCATATATAGAAGATGATCTTGACTTTCAATCAATTGTAAAAAAGGGTTTTAATGAGAAAATAGTCAGGGAAATAATCAATATGGTAGACTCAAGTGAATATAAAAGAAGACAGAGTTCTCCCGGTGTTAAAATAACACCACGGGCATTTGGGAAAGACAGAAGATACCCTATTACCAATAATTATAAATTATGATTCTATTTCTTTTTCTTTTTTTAATAACTCTATAAAAAACTTTGCTATTTTAGGGTCAAACTGTGTGCCGCTGCAGCGTTTAATCTCCTCTATAGCTTCATTTTTTGTCATTTTCTTTCTATAAGGCCTGTCAGATATCATTGCTTCATAAGCATTAACAAGAGACGATATCCTTGATATTATGGGAATCTCCTCACCCTTTATGCCTCTTGGATATCCGGTCCCGTTATACCACTCATGGTGGGATAATATGGGCTCTGCTATTGGTTTAAGCTGCTGCGATGCTTCTGCGATACGGTACCCTATCAGGGGAAGCTCTTTTATTATATCCCAATCATCCCTTGTAAGCCTTCCTTTTTTAGACATTATCTCATCAACAAGTGCTATTT
>CAYRJH010000005.1:0-38787 GCA_964424685.1 uncultured Actinomycetota bacterium
ATTGATATTACAAGTAGCCATAAAATTATTTTTTTCATTATTATATCCTTTCCTGTTTTACTTTTAAAACAGATTTTAATAAAATTACTCACGAGATTTGTTTACTTTTGGCCAAGTCTCAAGTGCCTAAAAGTTAGACAAATCTCCTTTCTTTTAAATTGGTTTCTTTTTTCTTTTTTTACCACCTCCTAAAATCTTTATTCCAATAATAAGTCAGTCGGTACCTCCTTTCTCCTAACCCCAGAATTACCAATTTTTTTACAGGATTGCCTGATAACCAATTCTGGCCTTAAAATAACTCTTCTTAATTCTTTATCAGACCTATTTTCCAATATCCCTAATAACTGTTCTGCAGCTAACTTACCCAGCAAATACTTAGGCTGCCTAATCGTAGTAAGGGGAATCTTGATCATGGATGAGATCTCAATATTGTCATAACCAATAACAGAAATATCCTCGGGTATTTTAATACCTTTATCGTTAATTTCTTCAATTGACTTAATTGCTAAATAATCATTGCCCGAAAATATTGCCGTAATATTTTCTTGTCTGCTTAATATATAGCTAATTATACCCTCAATATTATATATACCGCCTGTTTTAATAAATTTCGTCGGTACAAAATTATCGGTATTATTAATTTCATAACGTTTAAGTGTATCCATAAATCCCCTGAATCTCTCTCTCAAGCTAAGTAACTTTCTATTTCCAAGAAAAAATATATTCCTATGACCAAGCTTTATAAGATACTCCGTAGCCAACTCTGCCCCATAATAGTCATCATTAACAACATAACTTACACCCGGAATATCCAGTTTGCAGTCTATTAATAAAAATGGGATTCCTTTATCCCTGAGATCCTCGATTGTTTTCATTTTTAATTCGACTGTTGTAAGAAGAAAACCATCTACTCCTCTTTCAATAAGTGTTCTTATATCCCTCTCCTCAAGATTTATGTCATTATTGGAGTTGCATAATATTACATTATAATTTTTTGCTTCTGCTGCATCGATAACTCCTTTAGCAACTCTTGAGTAGAATGGATTCTCTATATCCGCTAAAACCAGGCCAATAGTTCTGGTTTTGTTAGTCCTTAGACTCTGAGCTATAATGCTTGGCTTATATTCCTCTTTTTTAATAATTTCCGTAACCCTGTCTCTTGTATTCTTACTTACAAAAGCACTATCTGAAAGAACTCTTGATATCGTTGTCCTTGAGACCCCTGCTAATTCTGCTATCTCTCTGATTGTCATTTTTTTGAAGCTTTTTTTTGATTTTTTTAGCATCGATACCATATATTTCTTAAAAATATTTGATTTTAACCATTATTTATAGCTTAAATACATTACTATTCTCTGTTATCGATTCCAATAAAATATCACATCAAACTTTATATGTCAATATCTGGAATAAGAATATTTAAGGATATTAGATCTATGAAAGGTGAGAAAATTTAACCCATTTAAAAAAATAGTTAATGGCACAGTAGACAATAATATCCATAAGCTCATCTGCTGGATGTATATATCTTTTTTCTAATTTTTATATCGGTAACTATACTAAGTTACTTTTTATTTCCTGATGCGTTTTTTAGAGGTAGACATCCTATCGTAAGTAGATTGGAGTTTTCTCCTGCTTTATGGATTTCAACACTTCAGATATTCTGATACAATTTCATTCCAACATCTCTTATTATAGGTGTGAGTCTTATTGCATATTAATGTAGGATATCAAAGGAAAAGTTTATGCCAATTGGATATATTGCATCCTGGATACTATCACAATAGTTGCTCTTTACTGTCCTTACCCCATTCTTTATTGCAGTTTTTAAGTTAGTATTAAATGTTTTAATATAGGTCAGCATGCCTCAGGGGCGTTTTAATTTAGAACGAGTTGTATTTACCCAGTATTTGTCTGTTTCATCCCCCCGCAGTTCAAGCGCTTTTTCAAAATAGGGCAGCGCTTCTTCATAGCGGCCCATGTTATATAAAGTATTACCGATCCAGTTATAATTTGATATATTTGTTTTATCATCCTGCATCTCAAGCGATTTTTTAAGGTAAGGCAGCGCTTCTTCATGGCGGCCCAATCTGGAGAGAGTGGTACCGAGCCAGTTGTAGTCTATCCAGCTACCCTGCAGCTTAACCGCTTTTTCAAAATGAGGCAGTGCTTCTTCGTAGCGGCCCATGTTAGAGAGCGCAGTGCCGAGCCAACTGTAGTCTATCCCATCACCCTTTATTTTAACCGCTTTTTCAAAATAGGTCAGCGCTTCTTCGTGTCTACCCATATTGGTGAGCGTGGTGCCCAGCCAGCTGTAGTTTGATATATTTGTTTTATCATCCTGCATCTCAAGCGATTTTTTAAGGTAAGACAACGCTTCTTCGTAGCGGCCCAATCTGGAAAGATCAACACCGAGCCAGTTGTAGTCTATCCAGTTACCCTGCAGCTTTACCGCTTTTTCAAAATAGGGCAATGCTTCTTCGTAGCGGCCCTGGTTAGAGAGCTCTCTTCCTTTACTGGCGGCATCTTGTCCGGTTAGAGTATCTTTAGCCTTGTCGACGGTACTTTGAAAATTGGTAAAATCACCTGATTCGCGAAGTAATTTCTTATATTCTTCACTTTCCATATTTTCTTTAGCATCAATTTTTTTATTAATTAATGTCAATATTATTTCAATAAGTTTTTTAATATGATTTTCCATCGGTTTCGTAAGAGCATCCTGCCAATGCGTATTTAACAAATAATATTTCATCGCACCTTTAGGCTCGATATCTTCAATTCTGAAAGGAATGACAGTTACTTCAGAATTAAATGCAAGAGATATTTCTCTTGATACCTGTCTGGAATTATTTGAGTATGAAGAAAATATAAGAATCAATAGTTTACTTCGGGTAATTGCACCTTCAATGGATTCAGCCCAGTCCAGCCCCGGCAGAATATCTCTGGGGGCGATCCAGCACCTTATTTTAGCAGCTTCAAGTGAAGCGCAGACTGCATCTGCTACTAATTTATCTTTTGTAGAATATGAAATAAATACATCATGAGCCATAATATATATTCCTCATCTAAATTAAATAATGTATTATCGCTTAATCTCTTTGTTTAATTTAATCATGGTATACCCGGCTTTTGCAAGAATTTTATTAATGCCTTTTACCAGAGTACGGTCTTTTTCCTTCTCACTTTCAGAAAGCTTTTCCCAGGATATAAGACATTTATGCAGTTTTGCTGTCTTATCAGTTTTTTTTGCATAATGCCATCCATTATTAAGCTTTTCCTGCACCCATCGCTCATGTTCCATCTTTGCCAGTTTGTCGATTTCATCATTTTGAAATTTACCCGGAGTCTCATTACCTCTGGTTTGAACCATTGCATATCCAACACTTGCCAGTTTATTAGGGATATCACTGACATTATTCCGGTTGTTTTCTTTATTATCTTCAGATAATTCAATATAGGGTTTAAGTAAACTATGTTCTTTTTTGCTATTTTGTGTTACCGGCCCATACTTATATCCTTTCGCAGTCAAATCTTCACAGAATACATCATGCGCCGCTTCCGCAAGTTTTTCCAGAAGATTTTTATTAAGCTCCATACGATGCATTAGGGTATAAAAATCCTGGCCGTCTGCATGCAAATTCAATTGCGCTTCAGAAGGTATGCTTGAAGGCTCAAAGCTTGTCTTGCCTGACAGCTGACTTATGGAAACAATTGTCTCCATAGAGCGCGCTCCATGCTTATATTGCCTGGTTAATAAAAAGGCACGAAGCACTCCTTCGTCAATGCTTGTAATTCTTTTCCCTCCATAACTGTGCAGAATCTGGGGTTCGTTGCGGTCAAAGATTGACCGCAGGACAATTGCACGCCGGATGATATAGTAGGGATCTTTTATTTGCCCATAGTCGTCTTTATTTTCCTGCCGGTTTGGGCCGAGGATATTTAAAAATCCTTTCAGGCGGCTTATAAAATCAGGTAGTTTTACCGCTCCGCTTTCCCTCTCGCTAATATTTGTCCCAAATGTTTCCATACTGTGGCTTGTCCCTCCTGCAAATACAAAAATACCCCTGCCTATATGGTGGGTCATTTGCCCTTCCTGGAATTTTCCATCTTGCATGGGGGCAAGAAAATACCGCAGCCAGCCCAGAGTTTGATTTTGCAGAGAAGTATCAAATTCATCCCAGAAAACAAGTGATATCTTGCCAGATAACGCCCTGTCACGTATTTGATGATAGGCATCAAACAAATCCCCGGGTCCTCCAAGCTGTGAAAGATTAAAAGTTATCTCCTCAATTTCCCCCTGCCGTACCGAACTTGCTACCTGCTTTACTGCGAATGATTTGCCGGAGCCCGGCGGACCAAAGACCGCTATCGATAAAGGCGTTTTCTGATAACTCTCGCAATATTCATTAATGAGATTGCTAATATTGTGTAAAGCTTCGATCTCCCTGCGGTCTATTGTCTGGAGTTTGCCAAACTTCCCCATAGGCACTTCAGGTAAAGCATGTTCCAGACCTTCGCGTACAATCAGCCTTGCTATATTCTCAAGAGAATCAGGACTTTTATCTTCAAGTATTGCCCAGAAACGGTCTGGTTCTTCAGGAGAAGTTTCGGAAAGTGCCTGTGCAGGATTTTTAATTGGCACAACTGATAAAAAACTGCAATCTTCTTCTAATTTAGCTGCTACCCCGGCTGCCGGGAAAGCCAGATTTATTTTCTTTGTTTCATTGCTGGCACGGCCATATCCCATTATATGAAGAAATCGCATAGCGCTGATCCCTGATTGAATGCCACGGGACATGTCTGGTTCCGGGGTATCCAGCATCAGCTCCCGGGCAATACTGCCGGCAAGACACGATGTATAGCCAATCATATATCCTTTATAACGGTTTTCCCATTCACCTTCCATGGCAGACGGGTCAAAAAAAAGAATGGCATCCGGTGAAGAATCTGTTTTTTTAGAAAGAAGAGCTGCGCCTGCCATATCAAAAGATATGATTATATGAGCGCACTGCGTAATCTCATTTATATGAGGGTTATATAGAAGTTCCCACATCAAGTCCTGTGCAGTCCGTTCCCATGATACCTGGCGGCTTATGTGGACCTGGCTGCGGCGCAGATCATCAGCTGTTATAATCACTATTAGCCGGTCTGCATGATTTTGTAAAAGATGATCCCACAGTTTACCCTGCACCACTGGCCAGGCCATTTTAAGGATAATCCAGGGTTTTGAGTTGCCCCTGGAAAGAGATTGGGGCCAGTATTCCTGGGCATCGCGGAACCCAAGAGCAGCATCATCCAGGATTACAAGGTCCGGATTTACTGGATCGTCAACAACTTTTTTCCAGCTATCTGACGAAGACATACCATCATATGCCTTGCATAAACCTAAAAATTCCTGAACCCGCCATACTTTTTCTCCCTTATTAGATGCATGCACATCTATTTTAAAAGGTGCCCATATAGCATAAGAATGATGGAAGTGGTTGTTACAGGGATTTATAGGGCTTCGAGGTGCAGAGATTTGCCTGACTGTAATACTGGTTTGCCCTGTTTGATTTAAGTTTCTGGCAATACTTTTAACAAGGTCAGCCAGCATGGTTACACCCCCTATCTGGCAAAATGAGGTGGTTAAGTTCTCTGCATTCCATACGTTCATAATGACATCTGCCCGCCGCACTCTGGCTATATTCCAATCAATAGTTACATCTCCTGTAACAACTACAGTCTTTGTATTTTTTTTCTTATTCATTGATAAATACCCCCATACTTATAGTAATATGGTTAAATTTTAATAACATTAAATCATGCATATTTGCAATATTGCATCCAGTAGTTCATTATTCTTTTCTGGTTTCTACAGTTTTATTAACATTTCTGGATAATAATATCATATTTATTATTTTTCTTTAAAACCTATATTTTTTGGAAAATGTACGCTATGATCTATTATATTATTATTGCCATACATTGTTACCTATAATAAAGCAATAATAAATACCTGGCTTCTATGTTGGCGGCCAAAAGATTAAATAATGAGGTAAGGACATTATCGCCCCCTTGACAATACCTATAACTAATAATACACTTAAACCCTCTATTTTGTTTAATGATATTTTAATTAAGAGCAGGTCACTACTTTCTATTACCTCTCCAAAAGAAATATTAAGAAGATTATAGGGAAATAATATTTTTTTAAGGAGGTAAGAATGCAAGGTAGCAAACTATATGTTGGAAATTTCGGATACTCCACAATTGATTCACAATTGGAAAAACTGTTTTCTCCATTTGGACAGATTAAGAGTGTTACTGTCATAGGAAACAAGGGTTTTGGATTTGTTGAGATGTCAAGCACATCAGAAGCTGAAAAAGCAAAAGAAGCTTTAGATGGTTCAGACTTTGAAGGACGCACTTTAAGAGTTGACGAAGCTCGTCCGCAAAGCAGCAGGCCAGAAAGAAACTTCAGGAGATATTAAATATAATCAAAACTAACTGCATACAGGTTCTTTAAAAGAACTCTTATGCAGTTTTGATTTCTCCATATTAATGATTTGCTGCTTATACATTAATTTAAACAGCAAATCATTTTTTTAACAAATAATTAGAAAGTAATTCGATGCCAGGTTCTCTATTGCAATAAAAGGTCGACCTGCTCTATAATTTTACACACACAGGAGGACAAGTTCTTATGAAATTAGAGCTAATTGTGCCGGCTACCCGGGAAAACTTAATGAATCGAAAGAAGACACCATGCCAGCATCTTGGCCTGGCTCTGGTTGCAGCCTTAACCCCGCCAGAGGTCGAAGTCTCTTTAACTGATGAGAATGTCACAACTATTGATTACCAGAAGGAAATAGACTTAGTGGGAATAACAGCAATAACTATTACAGCGAAACGCGCCTATGAAATCGCCGATACTTTTAGAGCGAAGGGCGTTAAGGTTATCCTGGGGGGCAGCCACCCCAGTGCTCTGCCTGAAGAGGCAAGCCAGCATGCCGATGCTGTAGTAATCGGAGAAGCCGAAGGAACCTGGAAAAAAGTAATCGAAGATTTTAAGGCAAACAAACTGCAAAAGATTTACAGCCAGCGCAAGCAGCCCAGCTTGCTCAACTTACCTTTACCCCGCAGAGACTTATTCTTCAATGGAGCGTACCTTTTCCAGAACACAATCTCAACCACCAGAGGCTGCCCCTATGCTTGCTCCTTCTGCTCTGTTACTTCATTCTTCGGCCATACTTATCGTTGCCGCCCGATAGAGGAGATCCTCAAGGAGATAGAAACATTGGATCGCAAAAAAATCATCGTTTTCGTTGATGATAATATCGTCGGTAACACCAGGTTCGCTAAAGAGCTTTTCCGCGCCCTTATACCTTACAGAATCAAGTGGATTGCCCAGGCCTCAATAACCGTAGCAAGAGATGACGATTTACTAAAACTCGCAGCAGCCAGCGGTTGCATTTTCCTGCTTATTGGTTTTGAGACAATTAACCCCGGCAATCTTGTAGCACTTGGTAAGAAATTGAATAAGGTGAACGAATATGAAATGGTGATTAAAAAGATCCACTCTTATGGTATTGCTATCCATGGTTTCTTTGTTCTTGGTTTAGACGAAGACGATGAAGATGTTTTCGAACGAACTATCCATTTTGTCAATAAAACACGAATGGATAGCGCTCAATTTGCCTGGCTCGTGCCGTATCCAGGAACCGCTTTATTCGAATCTTTGAATAATGCAGGACGGATAATAACCAAAGACTGGTCGCAATATGAATCTAATGTTGTATTCGATCCAAAGCTAATGACTCGGGAGATTCTGCAAAAAGGGCGTGACCGAGTCTGGCGCGAAGTATACAGCCTACCCTCTATTTTGAGGAGGTGGAGATTTATGCACCGCCATCCGCTTTCATTCTGGGTGGTGAATCTTTATTACCGCTCTTTCTGGCTGAGAAAATTCAGAACCAATAGAGCCGGCAAAAAGTCCGAATCTCCAGTTTGCTTCTAAATTTATTAAAGTTCTGCTTATTAAGCCAGCCTAAAAACAGGGTAAAATCTTTTAAAGTTTGCATAAGTTAAATTATATTGCCCGCTATTGCCACTGCCGTCTGTTTATTTTAAAAATTTTTTTTATAAAAGAAATAGAAAATTACAGGCAAATAACCGTTTAATACTTATGAATTTTAGAAGCAAATCCTTATGAATTAAAAATAATTGCTATTACTATTTTTAAAAAAATAGTAAAGTCTTATTATAAATATATTAAAATATTACAAATTTTATATTTTTTACAGAAAGGATGAGTTATGGAAATTTTTAGCATACTACTGATTATTGCAGGACTGGTACTTCTTATTATCGGAGCAATAAATACTCTCCAGATGATTTTTATCATCGGGATAGTACTGGCAAGTGTAGGTTTGCTGCTTTTTATTTTTACAGGCTTCAGGACGGTAAGGCCCACTCAAAAAGGCATTATTGAAAGATTTGGGAAATACATAAGAACCAAGGAGCAGGGACTTACATGGATTATTCCGCTGATTGAAAAGATGTATAGAGTAAATATAACGGAACAAATGATTGACATTCCGCCGCAGATGGTTATAACCCAGGATAAGCTTAATGCATCAGTTGATGCCGTAGTTTACTACCGTATAAAAGATGTGAAAGCAAGCATTTATAATGTCGATGATCACAGGTCCCAGCTTATGAGCCTTGCCAGGACTACACTCCGAGCAGTAATCGGAAATATGACATTAACAGATGCAAATGAAAACAGGGCCTCAATAAATGAAAAAGTTGAACTTGTCCTCGATAAGGAAACGGACAGCTATGGTGTAGAAGTGCTGCGATGTGAAATCCAGAAAATCGAACCTCCTTCGGATGTTCAGGCTTCAATGAATAATGTTGTCAAGGCTGAACAGGAAAAAATCGCTGCAAAGGATTATGCAACTGCTACGGAAACAAAGGCTGACGGTGAAAAAAGAGCTGAAATCAAGAAAGCTGAAGGTATAAAACAGGGCCTGATACTTTCTGCAGAAGGAAAAGGAGAAGCCATCAAGATAGTCGCAAATGCCGAAGCCGACAGGATAAAAATAGTTAATGAAGCTGCAGATAAATATTTCATTGGTAATGCGCAGGCGCTAAAGAAGCTTGAAACAGTGGAAATCGCCCTTAAAGAAAACGTTAAATTTATCCTGGATTCCGATAAGATCACAACAATAGTAACCGATGCTGCGGGTGTTTCGCCGATACCGATGGAAAAAAAGCCGAAGGAATAACCTTAAAAATATTTATATATTAAATTTATAGCAGTAATGACCTGCATTCAAAAAACAAATGAGGCCAGTGGCTTCTGAGTTGTTAAGCGTACAGAGCGTATACTTTTTTCTATAACCCATTTGTAATACTAAAGCTCTGTAAGTATTTTCTTATTCTCTACACTAGATTTCCTTTTTTATCTTCATTGCTTTTTATCTGCAATGTCTTTTGCTTTTTGTTCAATAAGACCAAGGTCTACTTCACCATAAGTATTTTTAGTTTCTACTGCAGCCCTTGCTACACTTACCGCAACCGCAGGCAAAACCCTCCTGTCAAACGGTTTTGGGATAATGTAATCTTCCCTCAGGTCGCCTTCTATTATTTCTGAAATTGCTTTTGCCGCAGCGATTTTCATTTCCCTGTTTATCTCTAAAGCCCCTGCATCAAGAGCTCCCCTGAATATTCCCGGAAATGCCAGTACATTATTTACCTGATTGGGATAATCACTTCTTCCTGTAGCAATAATTTTCACTCCGCATCTTTTTGCAAGGCCGGGTTTAATTTCCGGTTCAGGATTAGCCAGAGCAAATACAATCGGACTGGTCTTCATTTTTTTTATCATATCTTCAGTCAACACATCAGCAGTTGATACTCCGATAAATATATCGGCATCCTCCAGGGCACAGTAAAGATCGCCCTTTAAATTATTTAAATTCGTAGATTCTGCCAGTTTTCGCTTGGCCGGATTTAGATTTTCTCTTCCATTGTATATTATCCCGTTTCTATCACAGATGATTATATCGGATACACCGACATAGTTAAGCAGATCTGCAATGGATGTACCGGCTGCTCCTGCTCCGTTTATAACTATTTTTACATCCTTTATATCTTTCTTGTATATCTTTAGTGCATTGAACAATCCTGCCAGAGTTACAACAGCAGTGCCATGCTGGTCGTCATGGAATATAAGCATATTTGTTTCTTCTTTTAACCTCTTTTCAATATCAAAACATCTCGGAGCCGCTATATCCTCAAGATTTATTCCCGCAAATGATGGCTCCAGCATTTTTATGGTTTTAACTATTGCTTCATTATCCTGGCTGTCTATACATATAGGGAACGCTGATACGCCGCCAAACTGTTTAAATAATACACACTTCCCTTCCATAACCGGAAGCGCCGCCCTGGCTCCGATATTCCCAAGCCCCAGGACTGCAGACCCGTCGGTCACTACCGCAATCATATTGCCTCTGGATGTATATGTATTCAGTTCCCCGGGATTTTTTGCAATTACACGGCATGGTTCCGCAACGCCGGGTGAATAGGCAAGAGACAGGTCGTGTTCATTTTCGGTTTTCACCTTGCTTATTACATCAATCTTGCCCCTGTTCTTCTTATGCATTTCAAGTGCTTCATCATAAATATTCAATTGATCTTCACCTTACATTCCTTTATTTTTATTAATTACTTTAATTCTAATACTTATTTATATTAATCATACTAGTTTTTATTTTCCCTGGCACTATATTAGCATTAATCTGTAATTACTTTCAAAATACAAAAATACCGGGTCTATTATTTTAATATATGCACTCTTTAATATTAAGTTTACAATTTTATTAATTACAAATAATAACATATAATAAATTCCATGGAATATTTTGCAGATACGGATATCGGAAAACATAGAGAAAAAAACGAAGATTATTTTTATGCCGGTGGTAATCTTTTTTTGGTGGCTGACGGTATGGGAGGACATAGAGCCGGTGAGATAGCAAGTAAACTTGCCATAGAAACTTTCATAAAAGAGTTTAATCTAGAACCGTTAGATGATACAAAAAAAACTTTAACTGACAAAAAAAACAAAATTTTAACCTCGCGTGAAATAAAAAAGCTTTTAGCTTCCGCTGCCAATAATGCCAACAGAGAAGTATTTAAAAAAGCGGTTTCACAACCAGAATATTATAGTATGGGGACAACTCTTACCGGAAGTTATATTTACAAAGATAAAGCATATATAATACACATTGGCGACAGCAGACTTTACATCAAGAGAAGCAATAAACTTAAATTACTGACTTCGGACCACACCATCGTAGGAGAACTCTTTAGAAGAGGAGAAATAAGCTATGATGCTACATTCAATCATCCTCAAAGAAACTACCTTACCAATGTTATCGGTGTAACTGAACATATTGAACCTGATTTTGATTCATATAAAATCTTACCGGAAGATATAATTATTATATGCTCCGATGGGCTTAATTCCATGTTAAGAGACAAGGATATCTTTAACATTACCGACAGATATAAACATACTAAGGATATTGTAAAAAATCTTATAAAAGAAGCAATAAAAAAAGGCGGCCTTGATAATATAACAATTATAGCTATTAAAATTTAAAACACATGACTGATAACCACCTTGAAAAATTTAAACTGATATCAAAAAGATATAAGATTATTAAAAAAATCGCATCAGGAGGAATGGCTGATGTTTTTCTGGGTGATGATTTAAAACTGGATAGAAAAGTAGCAATAAAAATATTAGCCTCCAATTACGCAAGCGATAGAAATTTTGTAGCAAGATTTAAAAGCGAAGCTCAAATCCTTGCCAGGCTGAACCATCCCAATATTGTCCAGGTATATGACTGGGGAGAATTCAATGGTTTCTATTATATCTGCATGGAATATATCGAAGGAGAAAGCTTAAAAGAAATAATTGAAAAAAAGGGTCCGCTTCCTCCTGAAACCGCTGCTGATTTTGCCATACAGATCTCAAATGCCCTGCTCACAGCTCACAAAAATAATCTTATCCACCGGGACATCAAACCGCAAAATATACTTATAACACCTGAAGGAAAAGTAAAAGTCACAGATTTCGGCATAGCAAAATCTCTCATTACCGATGTTACCAAAACAATAAATATAATGGGAACGGCTCATTACATTTCCCCTGAACAGGCAAAAGGAGAAGTCCTTGATCACCGGACTGATATTTATTCCCTCGGAATTGTTATGTATGAAATGCTTACCGGAGATATTCCTTTTAGGGGAGGGGGTTCAATTGATATCAGTCTTAAACATATAAATGAAAAACCCTTAAAACCTTCAGAATTGATAAAAAATATCCCGGATAAACTTGAAAAAATAGTTATGCATTGTCTGGAAAAAGATCCTTCCGTACGCTATCCCGGTCTTAGAGAACTTATCAGTGACCTTCAAAAATACGGGACTGAAAAACCTTTAAGCTTCGCCACGAGAAGACAGAGTTTAGATAAGATGGGCATATTTATGGAAAAAATGAAATCTCCGCTGGTAAGTATACTTGCAGCTATTTTTATGTTTTTTTTCTTAATCCTATCCATTATTTTCGGTTATAAATATTATAACAACGAACACACTGCCGGCAATATTGTACCGGTACCTTATATTGAGAATATCCCTGCTGAAAATGCAGAAAAAATATTATTGCTGTTTGACCTTAATTTGAAAATAAGTGGTGAGACTTATAATTCCGAAATCCCCCAGGGATCAATAGTAAGCCAAAATCCTGAGTCCGGTGAAAATATGCCGGCCGGCAGCGACATCGCTGTTACTGTCAGTAAAGGGCCTGAAATCACTTCAATTTTAACCCCGAATTTAGCAGGACTGGATTTTGAAGACGCTATAAAATTACTTAAAGAGTATGGGCTGGCAACAGGAGACGTCTCAAGAAAATATTCCAATACTTTTACAGAAAATATTGTAATAAGCCAGGCGCCGCAATTTAATGAACAGGTCAAACCCGGAGGATCTGTAAATCTGGTTGTAAGTAAAGGTGAAGAAATCATTGTAATCCCTGATATTATCGGACAGGATTTTATAACTGCCTTTAATTATCTTCAATCCTTAGGACTTGTTGTAAAAAGCAGTAAAGCTCCGATAATAGAAGGTAATAACATAAATGAACCGGGTAAAATTGTAAAGGTAATACCCTCCCCCGGCTCAAAAGTTAAGATTAATAGTTTAGTTGAGCTGGTAATTTCAACTAACGCGCAGCTGGTTTATATTCCTGATCTTTTTTCAAAAAACATCGATATTGCCGGAGCCGAACTTGATTCCGCTAATTTAAAATATGAGATTAGTTATATAGAAACAGATTACTCGGTGCAGAAAGATCTCGTTATGGGCCAGGATCCGGAAGCTCATACCTATGTTTCTCCTGATTCTGTCGTCATTTTATTTGTTGGAAGCTAAATTTATTATCCGGTATTAAAAACTCCCATTGACTCAAACTTTTGAGCTCTTGCAGATTTTAACTCTTCTCCCGGAACATGCTCATATTTTTGCAGTGCATTTATAATATATCTTTTTACTATTTTAACCATTCTTTCAGGGGCATTCTGAGCTCCGCCCAGCGGTTCGGGAATAATCCTGTCTATTACTTTAAGTCTGATAAGATCCCTTGAAGTAAGCTTCAGTTCTCTTGCGGCTAATTTGGTTCCGGAAGGATTTTTCCATAAAATTGCCGCACAACCCTCAGGGGAAATAACAGAATAAGTTGAATTCTCAAGCATAAAAACTTCATTGCCGACAGCCAGTGCCAGCGCTCCACCGCTCCCGCCTTCACCTATCAGGATAGAAATAACCGGAGTTTTAACTTCAAACATTACTGAAATACTTTTTGCAATGGCGCCTGCCTGGCCGTTATCTTCGGCTTCAATAGCGGGATATGCGCCCGGGGTATCTATAAATGTTATTATCGGAAATCCAAATCTGTCAGCCAGTCTCATAATCCGCTGCGATTTCCTGTATCCCTGCGGTACGCTCATACCAAAGTTATACTCCATCCTCTCCTTTATATCCCTGCCTTTATTATGCCCTATGACAGCGACAGTTTTACCATTGATTTTCCCAAGCCCTGCTATGATTGACCTGTCTTCATTACCCAGTCTGTCACCGCAAAGAGTAATAAAATCATCAAAGATGCCGCTTATATAATCCTTACACTGCGGCCGTTTTTCATTTCTGGAAAGCTCTACGATTTTCCAAACTCTCCTGGCATCTTTTTCCACCCTTTTATAACTTTCTATTTTCTGAGCCAGGTCTCTTTCAGCATCCTTGAAGTGTATGCCAGTAAAAAAGGGGATTTTTTTTAATTTCTCAAGCTTGGAAAGCGACCCTAAAATCTCTTTAAGATAACTTTTTGGAATTTCTTCCAGTTTTTTTAAATCCATATTACCGCTCGAATATCCCTTAATATTTTTTATATTATTTAAATAATTTTAATATATTAGCCAGGGTTTTTTTCAAATCGCTTCTGTTTACAATCATATCTATCTGGCCATTTTTTAAATTCCTCTCCGCAGAACCAAAATCAGGAGGCGGGTTCTTCTTTATAGTCTGCTTTATAACCCTGGGACCTGCAAAACAGAAAAGCGAATTCGGTTCCGCTATTATTATGTCTGCCAGAGTAGCAAAACTGGCACTTACACCACCGGAAGTAGGGTCTGTAATTACAGATATATACGGAATTTTGTTTTCCTTAACCCTGTTTACGCTTGACACTGTTTTCGCCATTTGCATTAAAGACATAACACCCTCCTGCATTCTGGCACCTCCGGAAGTACAGAATATAACCAGAGGAATGTTTTTCTCTATGCTGTGACCGGATAGAACCTTTATCTTTTCTCCTACTGCACTTCCCATGCTTCCGCCCATAAAACCAAAATCCATAATGCCAAGAGCCAGGTAATTCCCATCTATCTGTGCCTCACCAACCATAATTGCTTCGTCCATACTGGTTTTTAATTTAGCTTCTCTAAGTTTTACACTGTATGCTTTGACATCATAAAAATTCAAGAAATCAACTGAATTAATATTTTTACCCAGCTCAATGAAACTGTTATCATCTGCAGTAATCTGCAATCTATCTCTCGCATTAATACAGTGATGATAATTGCAATAGGGACAGACCCAAAGATTCACTATAAAAATGTCATTTTCGATATCTTTATTGCAATTCTTGCATTTAATCTTTTCCATATTTTCCATAGTATTTATAGATATTTTTTAAAACCCAGAGTCACATTATGGCCGCCAAAACCCATTGAATTCGATATAGCCATATTGACTTCTCTTTTCTGGCTGACTTTTGCAGTGTAATTTAAATCACACTTTTCATCGGGATTATCAAGATTGATAGTGGGTGGTATAGTATCGTTTATTATGGTCAATACTACTGAAACAGCTTCAATAGCTCCTGACGCTCCCAGGCAATGGCCTACCATTGATTTGGTTGAGCTTATGTTTATATTATAAGCATACTCTCCAAAACACCTCTTAATCGCAGCAGTTTCAATAGCATCATTTAAAGGAGTTGCTGTTCCATGCGCATTGATATAATCCACTTCCTCAAGCTTAATCTCACCCTCATTAAGGCAGTTTTTCATACATCTTGCTGCATTTACACCTGATTCTTCAAGTGCAGTTATATGGTAAGCTTCACCGGAAAGGCCGTATCCAAAAATTTCACAGTATATTCTGGCATCTCTTTTTAAGGCTGATTTAAGTTCCTCCAGAATCAATATCCCGCAGCCTTCTCCCATTACAAATCCATCCCTGTCCTTATCAAAAGGTCTTGATGCCTTTTCCGGCTCATCATTCCTGCTGGAAAGTGCCTGCATATTAGAAAAACCTGCCATTCCTAAAGGAGTTATGGCCGCTTCGCTTCCTCCGGCGATCATAATTTCAGCATCCCCTCTTTTAATTATTTCAAATGCGTCACCAATTGCATTCGAACCTGCGGCACATGCAGTAGTAGTTGTACCAACCGGTCCTTTAGCGCCGCTTATTATGGAAACCTGGGCAGCAGCCATATTGCAGATCATCATCGGAATAACAAAAGGACTTACCTTATCGGCACCTTTGCTAAGTAATTTTTCATGTTGTTGCTCTAAAGTCGCAAGTCCTCCTACCCCGCTTCCTATAAGAACTCCAATTTTATCTTCATTTACAGGATCTATCTTAAGACCACTGTCCTTAATTGCATCTGATGCTGCCGCTACCGCAAATTGCGCAAATCTATCCATTCTTCTGGCCTGTTTAAAGTCTATATAATCTTCGGGTTTAAAATCTTTAATTTGGGCTGCAATCCTGGAAGCTATTTTTTCAACATCAAAATGCTCAATCCTGCTCACACCTGATTTTCCTGAAATTAAATTATTCCAGAATTTATCAACTTCAAGCCCCAGCGGGGATATTATTCCAAGTCCGGTCACTACTACTCTTCTTCCACCATTTTCGTTTCTCACTTATAATTCCTTTACCCTAAAGTTTATTAATTTACTTAAATTTTCATTCAATATTTATTTGCGGTCCGTTTCCATATAAATTCAGCTATATCTAAAACTATCTAAAAATAATATTATTTATTCCTAAATACCCATCCCGCCATCTAAATTTATTACAGTCCCGGTTATATAATTAGAATCATCACTTGCAAGGAAAAGTGCTGTTTTAGCCACATCGTCTACACTTCCCAGCCTACCGGTAGGAATCTGCTCCATTAACTTTTCTTTTATTTTATCACTCAGTTTTTCAGTCATTTCGGTCTGGATATAACCCGGAGCTATAGCATTGACCAGTATATCCCTCCCGGCAAGTTCCCTGGCCAGTGTCTTTGTAAGTCCTATTATACCTGCTTTCGATGAAGAATAATTGCTCTGGCCTGCATTACCATGAACTCCCACAATAGAAGAAATATTTATTATTTTCCCGCTCCTGTTTTTTATCATATATCTTACTGTATACCTGGAACAAATAAATGCTCCGGTGAGGTTAATATCGATTACTTTTTTCCAATCTTCAAGGCTCATCCTTATTATTAAATTATCCCTCGTGATTCCGGCATTATTAACCAGAATATCAATCTTACCTTCCGTTTCAATAATTTTTTCAATAGCCTGCTCTACACTTGTTTCATTTGTTATATCCACTTTAAAAAACCCGATTTTACTTTTGCCGCCGGCCTGCTTTAATTCATCTGCTGTCTTTTTCCCTTCCTCATCGTTTATATCAAAAATATATACCGATGCCCCTTCCATCAAAAAAGTCTCACAAATTTTTTTTCCTATTCCTCTGGCGCCTCCGGTTACCACTGCTACCCTATCCTTAAGCCTCATTTGCTATTCCTTCCTTTTTTAATGTATTTTTTAAGTTTTCAATATCTTCCATTTTATCGGTATTTAGTATGGTAACTTCTTTACAATTCTCTCTGGCAATCCTGTAGACCAATCCCGATAAAACTGTACCCGGCCCGACTTCTACAAATACAGCGATACCTTTTTTCAGCATGTATTCAATGCTGCCGACCCATTTTATTGGATTTGTAAGCTGCCCGGTCAGTGTATCTTTGATATCCTCCTTATTTATATAAGCCACCTCAGTTGTTGAAAAGAAAGACATGCCCATATCTTTAAAGCTGACATTATTATCAATAAATCTTCCAATATTATCTGAAATGTCCTTCATAAGCGGGCAATGCGAGGCAATGCCTACTTTAAGCGGAATTATTTTCTTTGATCCTTTTAGTTTTAAAAACCCCATTACCTCTTTTACTGCATCTTCATAACCGCTTATTACTACTTGCCGGTAATCATTGTAATTAGCAATAAAAACTCTTCCTTTAAAGCCGCGTAGGGCTTCTTCAACCAGGCAAACTTCCGTTCCTAAAACAGCAGCCATCATTCCCTTATCGTTTTTATTAATCTCACTCATAATAGCACCCCTGTATCCGACCAGCTCCGCACCCTTTTCGAAACCATATGCACCGCTGCTGTAAAGGGCACTATATTCTCCGAGGCTGTGTCCTATAACCGTATCAATATAATCCCTGTTTACCACTAAACTGTCTAAAATATAATCGTTAAGTGCACAACTCAAAGTATAAATCGAAATCTGGCTGAAGCGTGTATCATCCAGTAAATTATTGTCTCCAGAGCCGTTAATTATTTTAAGTAAATCTGTTCCCATAATTTTACTTGAAATCTCAAAATACTCTTTATAACCACTGTTAGCATCTAAAAATTCACTGCCCATATTACTGTACTGCGATCCCTGTCCGGGAAACATTAAAATAATCTTTTTAGAAATTCCGGGATTTTTATCCAAATTATCCAATTAACAAACCTCTCTAACTAAGGACAAACATAATTTCGACTGTACAGGCTGTTTCATTTCTTACTGTTGCCCTGCCCTTTGCCCTGCCTATATTTCTTCTTAGATTTTCCAGTTCCACTTCTACAAGCAGTTCATCTCCGGGTTTTACTATTTTTTTAAACCTTGCTTTATCTATTCCCGCAAAAAGCACAAGTTTACCTTTATTTTCCGGCATCATAAGGGCCAGTACTGCTCCTGCCTGGGCAATGGTCTCCACTATAAGTACCCCGGGCATAATTGGATTGGAAGGAAAATGTCCCTTAAAATAATACTCCTGCTCTCTCACATATTTTACTGCTTTAATTTTTCTACCCGGTTCAACCTCAATAATTTTATCAATTAAAAGAAAAGGATCCCTATGGGGAATAATGTTTTTGATATCTTCCCTGCTTATTTCTTCCATAATTTTAATCCTTTGCGTAAGAAATTCTTTCTTAATTAAAAAAAATATCCATTGTGCTTTGGATATATGCTTAGATAGACGCAGCCGCATTTTTATAGTTTCATCCGTGAACTGCAGTAATAATGCTCTGCAGTATTTTATAATAGTGTCCATTTTTAATTATTTATTTTTTATTTTTGTATATAATATATAAAATATTATTTTTATCTATTATCCCAAAGAAAATATTTAAAAATGGTTTATTAATTACCTTAAAATCAAAAAATTGAGAAAATTTAATACAGCAAGATATAAAAAATTTTTAAAAACTGATAAATTCGGCAAAAATATCATCTATCTGGAAAAGATAGATTCCACTAATAACTTTGCCTTTAGGATTTTAAAAGATAAGACTAAAAATAGTAGAATCCTAAACGGTACTCTGGTACTTGCCGAGACACAAAAAAAGGGAAGGGGCAGATTAGAAAGGCCCTGGTTATCTCCCCCGGGAGGATTATGGTTTACCTTAATACTAAAAACCGGACTTGAAGAAAAAAAACTACCGGAAGTAACGCTTATTGCTGCATATTCTGCCGCTGTTGTCTTAAATAGAGAATATAATATAAAAGTAACGATAAAATGGCCCAATGACTTATATTATAAAAAAACCAAGCTGGGCGGCATTCTAACCGAAGCCGAAAAAATAAACAGCAGTATTTTCTTAATAATTGGAATAGGCATAAATGCAAATATTGGTATAGAAGATCTTGCACCTTTTAACAATGAATCCATATCAATCAGCACAATCCTCGGGAAAGATATTGAAAGAGAATGCCTCCTTCCAAGAATACTGTTTGAATTTGAAAAGAATTATAATTACTACTCACGGACAGAAGATTTTAAAACCATTTTTAAAAAAATAGAAGAAATTTTAGATTATGGTATGAATGACTTAATTTCCTGAGTAAAATTAATTTAAAAAGATTCTACCGGTATTCAGGTCCTGGTTTTAAAGGCTCTCTTATTCATAATCATTTTCTTTTCGGCAATATTTATAACAGTATCGATATTTTGATGTATTTTTTCTTTAATGGCTTTCCCGATTGAAATACTTACCGGAAAATCCGGTTTAGATGACTGCTCACATTTTTTAAATATTCTTTCTATAATATCGTCGGTAGTTTTACTATCTGTAAGAGGGAGCACTGTAATAAACTCGTCACCGCCCCACCTGACTACTACATCTTCATTTCTAAAACAGCTCTTTAAAATTCTTGCAACTTTGCAGAGTAACTGATCGCCCCTGTCATAACCATAATTATCATTCATCTCTTTTAATCCATTTACATCGGCGAAAATAATACTCAATGGAAGCTGCCTCTGCGTATTCAGCCTTCTTAGTTCCTCTTCAAAATAAGCACGGTTATATAAGCCGGTTAATTTATCATGGAAGGATAGATACCATATTTTTTCTTCTGCTTTTTTTTGTTCGGTTACATCCCTGAAGGACCATACCCTTCCTTTAATTTTATTGTCCTGTTTTAGCGGACTTGAAGAGCGCTCATAGATTCTGCCATCTTTAAAATTAACAATATCAACACATTCAATTTCAGATTTATTAAGTTCATTGATTTTTTTCAAAAATCCCCCCGGATCTGCAAGCCGCACGGAAATATATTCAAGAAGCTCACCGTAAGTTTTCAGGTCAATAATTTTTTTAGGGATATTCCACAACTCTAAAAACTTATTATTATATAATAAAATTTTACCTTTTTCATCGGTCGCATAAATACCGTCTGCAGTAGAATGAAGGACGGCTTCAATCTTGGATCTGCCTTCTTTGATTTCTTCTTCCGCCTTTTTCTTATCAGTTATGTCTCTGGTAATCCCGAATGTGCCGATTATTTCACCATCTTTATTATATAATGGCATCTTTGTAGTTGATGCCCACCGGTCATTTTCCTTCTCCCAGGTCTCCTTCTCTTCAATATTTATGATTGGTTCCCCGGTTTTTACTATTCTTTGTTCATCCTCAAATGCCTTGCTGGCATGTTCTTCGGTAAAAATATCAGAATCAGTCTTGCCAACCGCTTCATCCGGATTTTTTATTCTAAATTTTTCAGCACAGGATTTATTTATCCTGATAAACCTGCTTTCCAAATCTTTAAAATATATACTATCCGGTATATGCTCCATCAGAGCATCAATCATCTGTTTTTCTGTTATAATTATTTTTTTATTATTTGAATTTTTCTTCATATTAAATGCACCCCGCTAAAAAGAATCTGATATTTTTTTACTCTGTATTTCTATCTAATATATCATAAAATAAGATATAGTGTAAACAATGATACAACCCTAATTTAAAATCTTATATTTTAAATCTACTGGTACTGATTAATATCCTGTTATAAAATTTTAAAAATTTTTCACTGAGTTTTATTGCAAATTTTCTTATAATAGTCTTAAATGTAACATAAAAAAATAAATAAAATTTAAATTTAATATGAGGTAAAAGCAATATGACTATGAAGGTACCAAAGGAGGAAATACACGTTAAAATAAGAACTGATTCATTTTTTATTATTGGCTCCATACACATCATGGCAGGCGGCAGGATTATTGATTATATTAATGCTCAAACCAATAGATTTATACCGGTTACTAATGCCGAGGTATATCCTCTCAATAGTCAACTAAAGGACGACTTGAATATCAGCGGCAGCAATGATGTTGTTTTTATAAACGTAGAAGATATTAAAATGCTTTCATCCCCTAAAGAGAAAAAATAAAACATTTAACATAATATTAACTAAACAAGACTTTTTTAAAAATATTACAATAACTTAAAAAATTATAAGGTTTCTTCTTATTCTTTACACCAGCGGCTTTCCATTTTTCACCTTTTTTATCAGCATGGGTATAATTTCAAATAAATCTCCCTCTATCCCGTAGTTAGCTGCTTTAAATATGGGAGCCCCGGGATCTTTATTTATGGCAATAATGATATCCGAAGTCTGCATTCCTGCAAGATGCTGTATTGCTCCTGATATGCCGCAGGCAATATATATTTTGGGGTTAACTGTCTTTCCGGTCTGGCCTACCTGATGTGGATAGGATATCCATCCTGAATCAACTGCGGCTCTTGAAGCTCCTACCACTCCCCCCAGCAGATCGGCAAGTTCCTTAAGAATTAAAAATTTCTCGCTTCCACCCAGTCCTCTTCCGCCTGATACAATTACATCATAATCGGTAATATTTATTTTCCCGTCAAGTTCCTTATCGACACCCAGTAATTTATATTTAGTCTTAAATCTGGAATCATCAATTTTTATATACTCGATTTTACCCTCATAATCACTGATATTTCCAGTAATTATCTTCTTTTCCATAACATGAGGCCTCACCGTTGCCATCTGGGGTCTCGCATTTCTTGTGATAATAGTCGCAAGAATATTGCCTCCGAAAGTGGGTCTGGTCTGAAGGAGTATTTTCCTTTCGCTATCTATATCAAGGCCTGTGCAGTCTGCAGTGAGTCCTGTCTTCATTATAGCTGCGACTTTAGGAATTAAAGTTCTTCCAAACCAGGTAGCTCCTGCAAGAAATATCTCAGGCTTATGCCTGGTTAGTATCTGCACCAAAGCTTTGGAAAAAATATCATCAAGATTGTTTGAAAAAACAGGGCTCTCCACTAAATACAGTTTATCCAGGCCGTACCTGAAAGCCTCTACCGCACTCTCTTTAATTGAACTTCCTACTGCAACCGCAGAAAGTTCGACGCCAAGCCTGTCGGCCAGTTTCCTGCCCTCGCTTATAAGTTCAAATCCAACATCCGTTATTATACTGCCGCTTGCCTCAAGATATACGCAAACACCGCTGTAATCCGAAAAATCTTTTTTCTCTTCAGCAAGACCGGTTATCTCTATGGAATTAAATTTACATACTTCAATGCAGGCTCCGCAGAAAACGCAGTTTTCATTAATTACTGCTATGCCGTTTACTATCTCGATGGCATCATAAAGACACACTTTTTTACAAAGACTGCACCCTGTACAGGTTTTTTCATCTACTTTAATTTCCACTAAATATTAACTCCCTGACTCATATTACATTCAATTCTTTTAATACCTTATACAAATGCTCTACCTGTTCCCCCGTTGTTCCTTCGATTTTTATTGTTTCATGCTTTATTTGAGGTGTAAAAATCTTTACTACCTGAGTATAGGAGCCGGAAAGACCCACTTCGTTTTCATCTGCTTCCAGCTTTTGGGCATCCCATACAGGGATTTCCGCATTTTTTGCTTTCATCTTACCCCGGAGTGAAGGGACTCTGGGAACATTTATATCCTTTACTACCGATATGGCTGCAGGAAGATTCACTTCAAAAGTTTCATATCTATCTTCCATAAGTCTTTTAACTTTCATCTTATTTTTATCTATTTCAAGGATACTGCTTACATAACCAATAAAAGGTATGTTCATTTTTTGTGCAAGTTCCGGACCGACCTGGCCGGTATCTCCATCAAGAGTTTGCTTTCCAAGTATAATCAGTCTGCAGTCCTCTATTTTATTTATGGCTCTGGCCAGAGTGGCAGCAGTCGCCCAGGTATCTGCACCTGCAAATGCCCTGTCCGAAAGAAGGACAGCATTATCCACTCCTACAGAAATAGCTTCTTTCAATATTTCCACAGATTGAGGAGGCCCCATTGTAATAGCAACTGCCTCTACATTCTCACCCTCAAATCTTTCCTTTATTCTTACTGCTTCCTCAACAGCATAGCAGTCAAAAGGGTTTATAATGTTTTCTACTCCCTCTCTTATCAGGGTATTGGTATCAGGATCAATCTTAATTTCAGTGGTACCCGGTACCTGTTTTACGCAAACCACGATCTTTATTTTAATCACCTGCTTCTTTATAATGACTATTCATTTTTAATCAATTGTCCTTATTGATTGCCCCTATAAACTGCTCTTAATGCTAATGCCTGCCCTTATAAATAAAAAAAATATCTGCCCACAAGTAAAGATATACATTACATAAATGATGTTTGTAGGTCCTATAAGCTTTTTCCTTTAAATCCTTTTAGAGCACTCCTCTTTTTATCATATCCAGAGCAATTACATTTCTCATTATCTGGTTAGTCCCTTCATAAATCTGGGTTATTTTTGCATCTCTCATCATCTTTTCCAGAGGATATTCTTTCATATATCCATAACCTCCCAGTATCTGAACTGCATCAATAGTAACTTTCATTGCCATATCCGATGCAAAAAGTTTTGACATTGAGGAAAGGCGGGTAACATTCCTTTCTCCGCTGTCAATTACTTTCGCCGTATGGTATACAAGCGCTCTGGCAGCTTCAATATTTGTAGCCATATCAGCAAGAATGTGCTGAATTGCCTGAAATGAAGATATGGGAACATTAAATTGTTTTCTTATCCTGGTGTAATTTAACGCTTCCTCCAGGGCTGCCTGGGCAACTCCTACTGCCTGCGCTCCTACTGCCGGTCTGGACTGATCAAAAGTTTTCATAGCTAAAATAAAGCCCATTCCTTCACTGCCCAGCAGATTTTCTTTCGGTACTTTGCAATCGTTAAAAATAAGCTCCCTGGTTGCCGAACTGCGTATGCCAAGCTTATTCTCTTTCTTTCCAAATTCAAATCCCGGTGTTCCCTTTTCTACAATGATAACGCTTGCTCCCCTTATGCCTTTTCCAGGATTAGTCATGGCAAATATAGAATAAATATCCGCTTCACCGCCGTTTGATATCCACTGTTTGGTTCCATTCAAAATATAAAAGTCGCCATCTTTTTTCGCAGTAGTCTTAATATTGCCCGCATCACTTCCTGCTTCAGCTTCTGTCAGTCCAAAAGCTGCAAGCTTGCTTCCACTTGCCATCGGCGGCAAGAATTTCTTTTTTTGTTCTTCATTCCCTGCAATAAGTATGGGTATGATACCCAGACCGGATGCTGCAAAAGAAGTAGCGATACCTAAATCCCCGCGGCTAAGCTCCTCAGTAGCAAGGCATACTTCAAAAATACCTGTACCCATGCCTTCATATTCTTCCGGGATAAATAACCTGAAAAGATCGCTCCCCCCAATCTCTTTTATTATTTCCACGGGGAATAATTCCTTCTCGTCCAGCTCAGCTCTTACAGGAATAATCCTATCTTCTACTATTCTTCGGCAAATATCTACAATCATCTGCTGTTCTTCGGTTAAAAAATATCTCATAAGTCCCTCTATTTACAATACTATGATTATTATTAATTTAGAACCGTTTACAAAAAAGACGGGACAGTAATTTAATAGTTTCACTATTTTTAAGTTAAAACGCTTCCCGGATAAATTACTGAAGTGAAACTTTATACATACTGGCGCGTCTTAACCAAGTGACTTTACAGCTTTATACTTTAATATATATTTTTTCTTATGCAAAAACATTATTAAAATTATTGACCGGGTTCTTCCGGGAGACTTTTTATGAATAATAAATTTAATACTGGAAATACTGAGATTGGTAAAATATTCCCTGTAAGTGGCATTATCTTAAATCTTTCCTCCAATTTAATATTTTCACTTGTTTTTGCAGTCCTTATGGCAATCTCTGCAAACTCATTTATATATTTGCCATTTACCCCCATCCCTGTGACCACACAGGTATTAACCGTGCTTCTTTCCGGACTTTTCCTGGGCAGCAGGTGGGCTCTTACCAGCCAGGTATTTTACATACTTATGGGTCTTATGGGATTTCCTGTTTTTAGCGGATTTAAAAATGGTATAACCGCCCTACCCGGACCAACAGGCGGGTATATAATCGGATTTATGGCAGCTGCATTTGCAACCGGATATATATACGAGAATTTATTGAAAAAGAATATGAGCAATACACGTAATCTGTTTGCCTGCCTGGCTTCCTGCACTGCAGGGGTAATACTTATCCATCTTTTTGGATTCATTCACCTGGCAGGATATTTTTATAGCACAGGCGGTGTTTATCCGGTTTCAGCAATACTTATTAAAACCTGGGAGCTGGGTACCCGGCCTTTTCTGATAATAGATTTCCTAAAAGTAATCACTGCAGGAATTATTATAAATCTAAATAGAATCAAAAAATGAAAAAAATAAAAATAAATGATATTACTTTAAGGGAAATATTTCAGAATACAGACCTTAAGCATATAGATTTAGAATCATTTGATATAATTCTAAATCATATCAATGACATAAAATATGACAGTCTGGAAATACTGGGGGGTTCAAGTTTTGAGAAGATTCTTGAAAGCAATTTTAACCTTTCACCTCTCGGACTTGCAGCATATATTAAAAATAAAATTCCTTCAATCCCAATTCAGGTACTGCTCGGAGCAAGGAATTTATGCGGACTGGAAGTTTACTCTAATGATATCATTAAAAGATTTATAAAGCAGTGCACTGCCAATGGTATAAGTATTTTTAGAGTATATGATTCATTAAATGATCTTGACAATTTTAAATACACAATATCGGCAGCAGTCGAAAACGGAGCCGCCTGCCAGGGTACAATTATATATGACAGCCTTCAGGATACAGGCTTCTATATAGAAAAAGTAAAGGAGTTAAAAAAATATGGCTGCAGCAGCATCTGTATAAAAGATGTCGAATCAACAATGCTTCCCAAAAAAGCAGGGGAACTTTTTAGAGAACTGGGTAATGCAATTGATATCCCCAAGTTTTTCAGCGCGTCAAACCTGAGAGGCTTGCAGATACTGAATTATTTCGAAGCCTGCCGCAGCGGTTGTGATGGTATAGACTTGAGTTTTTTCCCTTCATCATACACAAGCTGTAATCATACTGTATTTTCATTTATCTTAAGCCTGAAGGATACAGATATTTCTCATAATCTGGATTATCCAAAATTAATCCAGATGGATGATATTATAAAAAGGTATATTTATCCGTTTATAAAACAGGACCTATTCCCTACCAACTTTATTCTTAACAGTGTCAACAAAAATCTTCTCCCCAAATGGCTTATCTCAAGTATAGGCATCCAGCTTGCAGAAATCGGTGAAACAGATGCGATGGGCTCTGTTCTTGAAGAAGTTTTTAAAATAAAAAAAGAGATAGGAAACCCGACACTTGCAACTCCCACAGGTCAAATCATAGGAAGTCAGGCTATACTTAATGCTGTTATTTCTGATTCCCGGTGGGATATACTATGTGATGAAATCAAAAAACTGATGTGGGGTTATTTTGGAAAACTTCCGGGAAAGATAGATAAAAAAATTATTGAGAAATTAGAAGATTCTTCAGGCGAAGATAAAATTAAAGTTAACCTCGAAGTTAAAGAAGTCTACGAACAATGTAAAAATGAACTCGTAAATTTTTCAGATAAAGAAGAGGATATTTTAAGCTATTGTTTTTATCCTGAAAAAACAAGAAAACTCCTTGAGAAAAAAAAGGCCGGTCTTAAAAAAGCAGGACCGGTAAAAGATTCTGGGATATATATAGAAAATTCTACTTTTGGAAAATACGGGACTGGTTCAATTGCAAAACTGGAGAACCTTGATATTAAAAAATTAAGAGAGATAACCAGTCTTGTTGAAAGCAGCAATATAGAGGAAATTAAACTGGAAGTTGAAGGGATTAAAATCTCTATAAATAATCCGGGATATAGATCAGTAGAAAAAAGCGTAATAAAAGAAAAAACATCCGAATCCGAAGCAAAAAAATCTGAAAATCTAATTGAAATAAAATCCCCGATTGTGGGTATATTTTATTCTTCCCCCGAACCAGACAGCCCTCCTTTTGTAAAAATCGGAGACAGGATTAAGGAAGGAGACACGCTGTGCATAATAGAAGCTATGAAACTGATGAATAAGATTAATTCAGAATATAACGGCCAGATAATAGATATAACTGTCTCCAGCGAAGATGCCGTAGAGTTTGATCAAACATTGATGGTCATAAAAAAAGACGAAAAATAATCAAATGTTTAAAAGAATACTTATAGCAAATAGGGGAGAAATCGCAATAAGAATAATCAGGGCATGTAAAGAACTGGGTATCGAATGTGTTTCTGTATATTCAACCGCAGATAAAAATTCAATTCATACAAAATTATCAGATAAAAGCATCTGTATCGGTCCTCCTACTTCTTCAAAAAGCTATCTTAATATAGATAGTATAATTTCCGCCGCACAAATAACAGAATGCGATGCAATTCATCCGGGCTATGGATTTCTGGCAGAAAATCCTGAATTTGTAAATGCATGCCGGCAAAACAATCTTATTTTTATAGGACCTCCCGCCGAAGTAATTTCCCTTGCCGGCAATAAATCAAAAGCCATAGAAATAATGCAGCAAAATAAAATACCGGTCATTCCCGGTTCGTCAGGTAATGTAGATAACATAAGAAAAGCATTAAAATTAGGAAAGCACCTGGGTTACCCGGTTATTGTCAAAGCATCATTCGGCGGAGGGGGGAAAGGAATGAGAATCTGCAGCAATAAAAAAGACCTCTTAACCTACTTCCCTCTTGCAAAATCAGAGTCCGGATCTTCCTTTGGGAAAAGCGAGGTATATATAGAGAAATATATTTCAAAACCAAGGCATATTGAATTCCAGATTATTGCAGATAATTACGGAAACACGGTATGTGTTGGAGAAAGAGAATGTTCAATCCAGAGAAGACATCAGAAACTTATCGAAGAAGCTCCCGCAGTTAATCTGCCTTTTAAGACCGGCAGATTGATGCGTGAATTTGCGGTAAGGGCAGCAAGAGCTATAAATTATAAAAATCTTGGAACTATAGAATTCCTGCTGGATGAACAGGGAAGTTTTTACTTCATTGAAATAAATACCCGGATTCAGGTAGAACACCCTGTAACAGAGATGGTTACGGGAATCGACCTTGTTAAAGAACAGATAAAGATAGCTTCCGGACAAAAAACTAATAGTGCAAATGAAAATTATAAAGCTCGCGGTTACTCTATAGAATTCAGGATTAATGCAGAAGACCCCGATAATGATTTCAAACCCTGTCCCGGAAAAATAAAGGATATTTCTTTCCCGGGTGGACCCGGCATAAGAGTAGATACTTTTGTGCACTCTAATTGCGAGATTTCGCCATTTTATGATTCTCTTATAGCAAAACTTATAGTATGGGACAGGACCAGGAAAGAAGCAATTTTAAGGTCACAGCGGGCTCTTGATGAATTTAAAATAGAAGGAATTAAAACTACCATACCTTTTTATAAAAAAATTATACAGATAGAGAATTTTATAGCAGGAAATATTCATACTCATTTTATTGATGAAGAAATGTGATAATGGTAATCTAATAACCATAGATTTCTATAAGAAGGCCTTCCCTGTCCCTTAAATAAAGGGCGTCATGATCATTGTTCCATACCGGCCCCGGGCTGCCCCAGTAAAATTTACCCTCACCATCTTTTCCGTTTCCGGTAAAAAGATATATGGCCTCATCCGGTTTAAAAAGATACTTATTAAATTTATAGATATTGGTGGCGCTGTCTTTAATTGTCCAGCCGTACGTATTAATAATATCAGTTCCTGTGTTTTTTATTATTACATACTCACCATTTAAATTGATATTATCACTTTCTTTTGCATCATAATTTATCAAAATTTCTATACTGGCTGAATCCGATTTCTGCCATACTCCAAGATTATTTTCTCTTGCATACCGTTCAGCTTCCAGGAATTTATCGCTATACTTTACGTCAGGTGGATATGTGTATGCATTTGCAAATCCTCTTATCACCATTTCAAGATTTACAAACAAATCATTCATATATGCATATCTTAACAGCCTGCCATATTTATCCATTTCGGATACATCTTTTTCCAGACTTACTTCCCTGCCTAAGACCATTACCTGCAAAGTTTCCCGGGCTTCCTCAAAAAAATACATTCCGTATTCAGGAGTATTTATTCCGATAAGCCTTATTTTACTTCCGTCTGAAAGTATCATTGTATCCCCGTCCACTACTTCTTTAACTGTAAAAGTAACGCCTTTGCCAGCCCTGCCGTCATTACCGTTACCAGTATCACCTGAAGTCCTGCTGCCACTGCCTTTAATATTGCTGTTATTGTCTCCTACACTGCCTGTGGTTTCTCCACCGGTATCGTATTTATCATAATCATAATAAAGACCGCAGCCGTAAAAGAAGACTGCTAGAATTATTAAAATAAATGAAAGAATTTTTTTCCGGACAATCATTTAATTATGCTTTTTACGCAGTTCTGAAAGTTCTTTTCTTGTTTTAATGCTTAATCTTTTTTCCAGGGTAAGAAATTTCCTATCAGACTCTTTCCTAAAACCAGCTATCTTTTCCCTTACTTCCCTTTTTAAATCTTTTAGTTCAATATGAAATTCCCTGCAGGATTTACGGTAGACATTTTTTCTAAACACTACTTTCTGCTGCAGGTAATCTGAAGTAACCACAAAAATTCTGCTATAAACTGCCGGTTCCATATCTGGATATCCTGTTTCCACTCCTACCAGTTCCTCAATCACAGCATCGGCTGATTCATTTCTTCTGGAATAAATAACCTTAACATCATCAATAGTCTGTATGCTTCTTTTTGGGTTCTCACTGTTTCTGGCATCAAAAACAATTACTACATCATAATTTTTCTGGCTTTTATACAGGGAAAGATCAGCTATTAGTTTATCTTTTATATAGTCTATTTTTTCCCTGCTTAACTTACCGGCTTTGAAAAAATCAAATATTAAGTTATGTCCGTCTACTATTATTAAATTCTCACGGCTAATGTTCTTTTTCAATTTGCTCCTGAACCCTATATAAGATAATCCCGCTGGCAGCCGATACATTTAAAGATTGAATTCTGCCGCTTAGTTTGATTGATATCATAATATCACAATTATCACTGACTAATCTGCTTATGCCCTTATCCTCGCTTCCGAGAACAAGCGCCATAGGAAAAGTAAAATCAACTTTATCCAGATATTTCACTTCTGGAGTTACATCCAGGGTAGTCCCGTAAATCCAGAATCCTTTCTCTTTTAATTCCTTTATGGCTCTTATAATATTTATTACCCTGAATACTTTTACTATTTCAAGGGCTCCGGCAGAAATTTTACTTACTCTTTCATTTAAGGCCGCACTTCTTCTTTTTGGCACAATAACCCCTTCAAAACCAAACGCATTGCAGTTCCTTATTATTGAGCCAAAATTACCTACATCTGTTACACCATCAAGTATTATCAGTTTGTTTTTACTCTTATCGCATCCTTTTCTATCCATTACCTTATCAAGATAATCATCAAAATCCGCATAATTGTATGGCGATACTACGGCTACTATACCCTGGGGATTGATAACCTTAGCATGAATGCTGTTAAATTGGTCCGGATTAAGTTCCTCAATATCAATATTCCTGCTCTCTGCCCCGGCAATTATACTCCGTACCCTTTGATCCTTTTCCCTCTGAGTGTTAATTATGACTTTATATATTTTTCTTCTGCCGGCATTCTCCGTAATCAGAGAATAAACAGGATTTATTCCTGATATATATTCGTAATTTATATTTTTATTTATAGTCATTGCTCATAATTTCCGCCGGAGAAATCCCACAAATTACTTTATATAAAAAATTCATAAAAATAGATGAAGTCAATATATCTTTTTTATCACAGATCTTTTTTATCTGCATCTTTTTTGTCCACAGTTTTCCACACGGTACCCTCTTTTCTGTCTTCCAGTATTACACCTTCACCATATAGATAGTCTCTTATCCTGTCAGCTTCTTTATAATCGCCGGCCCTTCTGGCCGCTTCTCTTTTTTCTATTAGATTTTCTACTTCATCTTTTGTTATTTCTATTTCAGCTCCTGTATAACCGGTCATCCTGGAAATCTCTTTCGAAAAATTCAATCCCAGAATCATCCCCAGTTCCTTAATTTTATCTGATGCGCTGCTTAAACTTACTTTTACAGACCGGCTGATTTTGAAATCGGGTTTTTGTATTATACTGTTTATTTTTTTTATATATTCAAAGATATCCCCTATTGCTTTTGCTGAATTAAAATCATCATTCATCGAATCTTTAAAATCATTTTCAAACTTTTTCGTAAATGATTCCAATTTAAAAGCTACACTGTCAATATCTTCTATTTCTTTTTCTTTTCCACGTGAATAATCAGCATGTTTTGCTAAAAAATCAATATTTTTTAAGGTATTTATGATTTTTTCCAGCGCTTTGCCCGCCTCACTCAATTTTTCTGTACTGAATTCAAGCGGGCTCCTGTAATGAGTGGAAAGAATATACATTTTTATGACATTGGCAGAATAAATTTTAAGCAGGTTTTTTAAGATCCAGTTTTCCTTAAGTCCCAGTGATTTTGACATTTTCCCTTCTTTTACCTCAATCATACCGTTGTGCATCCAGTATTTGACAAAATTACCTTCACCCGGAAAAGCTGCTTCAGACTGTGCAATCTCGTTTTCATGATGGGGAAATATTAAATCTATACCGCCGCCGTGGATATCAATATGCCTGTCCAGAAGTTCTATCGACATTACCGAACATTCAATGTGCCAGCCGGGCCTGCCCCTGCCCCATGGACTATCCCAGGATGGTTCACCTTCCCTGGCTTTTTTCCATAAAGCAAAATCGATTTTATTCTTTTTTACAAAACTATCATCTTCGTTATTTTTCATTTCATTTATATTCTGTCCTGAAAGTCCCCCGTAAGCGGAGAACCTGCTTACTTCAAAATATACATTGCCATCTACAACATAACCGTAACCATTTTCAATAATCTTCTCTATAATATCTATTATTTCAGGAATCATCTCAGTGGCTACAGGCATCTTGCTGAACTTACCCACCTCAAGGTTCTTAATGTCCTCCAGAAAAGCATCCGTATACTTTGCGGTTATGACCTTATAATCTACTTTTTCTTCCTGCGCTTTCTTTATTATCTTGTCTTCAATATCGGTGATATTCTGGACATATTCCACACTGTAGCCCAGATACTGAAAATAATTCCGCACCATATTAAATACTACAACAGGTCTTGCATTACCTATAGATATAAAGTTATAAACGGTAGGGCCGCATACATACATCTTAACCCTGCCTTTATTTATAGGTTCAAATAATTCTTTTTTTCTACTCAGGGTATTGTAAACTTTTAAGCTCACCTGTATCCTCCCGGTCATTAGAATGTTTATCACTTGATTTTTATTAATTAAAAGCTTTCGGACTTTTTAAGCCGCAGGTATTACTTCTTTTCTTTCCTTAATTTTTCTATCTCTTTTTCCAGAAAATCTATCCTGGCGCAGCAGTCACTTAAAATTTCACTAACAGGGTCAGGCAGATTCATCCTGTGAAATTCATCTGACAGGATTTTTTCTCCTCCTATTTTTACAATTCTTCCCGGGACTCCTACTACCGTACACCTGTCAGGGACAGATTTAACTACTACCGCTCCCGAACCAATAATAACATCATTTCCAATCTCAATAGAACCCAGTACTTTTGCCCCTGCGGAAATAACTACATTATTTCCGATTGTAGGATGACGCTTACCTTTTTCCTTCCCGGTGCCGCCCAGGGTCACCCCCTGATAAATAGTCACATTATTGCCGATTTCTGTTGTCTCGCCTATAACTACTCCCATACCGTGGTCTATAAAAATACCTTTACCTATCTTTGCTCCCGGATGAATCTCAATGCCTGTAAAGAACCTGCTGCACTGGGATATATATCTGGGAATAAAGGGTATTTTATGTTTGTGAAGCCAGTGCGCAATTCTATGATTTATAACTGCGTGCACTCCTGAATAAGTAAAAATAATTTCCAGAGTATTTACCGCAGCAGGGTCTCTTTCTTTTGCGGCTATTATAAGATCTTTTAATTCTGCTATTAGTCCCATAAAACTTTACCTTATGGTTATAAATTTAAATTATTAAAATGTAACTTCGGTCAATTACAGGTTATTACTTTTTATATATTCTAAGGTTTGTTTAACTCTTTTTATACAATTTTCTAAACCCAGCATGGAAATAACCTTCGGCAGCTCCGGACCATGTGTTTTACCGGTAAGGGAAACTCTTATGGGCATATATAAAAACCTGCCTTTTATTTTTTGTTCTTTAAGATTTTCTCCGGTAAAACCGATTAACTCTTTACTCTGCTCTTCATTAAAATCCATATCCGCGCTATTGTCAAAGGATTTCCATTTACTTTCCAGACTTTTAAGAAAATTTGCTATCACTGCCCTGGAAGTATCAAGTTTTAAAATTTCTATTGCTTCTCTGCTATAATCCGTAATTATCTCACTGAAAAAATCTTTCATATAAAATGAAAAATCACTTAAGACTTTTAAATTGTCCCGGAATGCTTCTGCACCTTTTAAAACTCTCATCGCTACTTTTTTATTTTCCATATCTTCAGTATTTATTATTTTATCTTTAATTAAATATGGCGCACATAGCACAGCCAGTTCCCCGGAAGTTTTTCTTCTTATATAAATACCGTTTATCCATTTTAATTTATCCATATCAAATACAGCAGGGCTTTTTGATATACCCGATATTTTAAATTTATAGGGAATATCTCTTATGCTAAATATCTCTTCTTCATCTCCGGGTGACCATGAAAGTATTGAAAGATAGTTTGACATAGCTTCCGCCAGATATCCTTCTTCCCTGAATTGAGAAACAGTAGTAGCCCCGTGCCTCTTGCTCAGTTTTGAACCATCCCCCCCAAGTATCATAGACAGGTGTGCAAAAAAGGGCAATTTGAGTCCAAGGTTTTCAAACAATAAGATTTGTCTTGCCGTATTGGTTATATGATCTTCGCCTCTCAGAACATGTGTTATTTTCATATCGCCATCATCTACTACAACTGCAAAATTATAGGACGGAGTACCGTCGGATTTAATAATTATAAAATCTCCAATGACATCTGATTTAAAGGTTATATTTCCCCTTATTAAATCATTAAAAGCAATTTCCCTGCCGCTTTCTACTTTAAACCTTATGGCAAATTTTTTACCCTCTTTTAAATTTTTTTCTATTTCAGAACCGGAAAGTCCCCTGCACCTGTTATCATATTTTGACATCCTGCCTGCTGCATACTGGTCTTTTTTAAGTTTTTCCAATCTTTCCGGGGTGCAGAAACATCTGTAAGCCCTGTTCTGATTCAGCATTCTATCGGCAAAATCCCGGTATACTCTAATTCTTTCACTCTGCCTGTAAAATTCATCCCAGTCCAGGCCAAGCCATTTTAAATCATTTATTATAGACTGCTCATAAACGCTGCTGGACCTCTTTATATCAGTATCTTCTATTCTTAAGATAAATTTTCCTTTCATGCTCCTTGCCGCCAGCCAGTTAAAAAGGGCTGTTCTTGCAGTCCCGATATGCAGGCCCCCTGTAGGGGATGGTGCAAATCTAAAACGAGGTGTCATTTTTACTCCATTATTTTTATAATTACCAGACTTTAATCTTTTTTTTACAATAGATAAATATTTATATTAAATTTATAAAAAAATATATAAATACTTAAAAATGTAAATCTTCACAGTCTTATAAAAGACCTATTCTAATAAAACCACGCACTCCGCAGCAATTCCTTCTCCTCTGCCGCAAAATCCAAGACCTTCAGTGGTGGTGGCTTTTATATTTATATCATCTTCATTTATCCCCAATACCCGTGCTATATTTTTTTTCATTTCCGGAATATATTTAGAAACTTTTGGTTTCTGCATTATCAGGACTGCGTCTATATTTACAATACCGTAATTTATTCCTTTCATTTTTTTCACTACCTTATCCAGCAAAACAAGACTTGATATATCTTTATACTTTATATCAGTATCCGGAAAATGAATCCCTATATCTCCCAGGCCGCAGGCTCCAAGAATAGCATCCATTATGGAATGCACCAGAACATCTGCATCGGAATAACCTGCCAATCCTTCAGTATGCTCTAACTCTACTCCTCCGAGTATTAGTTTTCTGCCAGTCTTAAATTCATGAACATCAAATCCCAATCCAACCCTCATAGTCAGTTTTTCCTCTCCATAATTTTTATTGAATTATTTCCTACCGTTTCTGATCATAATAAGCTCTGCCAGAAACAAATCAAGAGGAGTGGTGATTTTTATATTCTCGCGCCTTCCCCTTACCACATAAACTTTGAGGCTCATTCTTTCCATCAGAGATGCATCGTCTGTACCAATAAAACCATCCTCTAAAGCTTTATTATGTGCTTTTAGTATATCTTCATAAAAAAAAGTCTGGGGAGTTTGAGCATGCCATACCGTATCCCGTGGAATGGTTTTATTTATAATATTCCCATCTGTTACTTTTACAGTTTCCATTACAGGTGCCGCCATTATAACTCCTCTTATCTTACAATCCTTTTTGTTTTCTCTTAATAAAACATTTATCAGAAGATTTATTTCTTCCGGAGTTACAAGTGGTCTTACGCCGTCATGAATAGACACCAGTTTAGTGGACGAAGGTATTTCTTTAAGAGCATTATATACAGATTCCTGCCTGCTGCTGCCTCCAACTACAAGTTTTTTTACTTTACTAAATGAGTATTTGTTAATTATATTTTTCTGGCATAATTCAATATAATCTCCGGGGATTGAAATATAAATCTCTTTTATTTTTGATGAATTTTGAAAAGTACTTATAGTGTGAGCTAATATAGGTTTTCCATAAATATCCATAAATTGCTTGCTGATATTGCCTTTAAATCTTGTACCCCTACCAGCTGCTGTAATTATCGCTGCGTTCATAAATTAATATCAATAGTATTTTTTGAAAACCTTCCTGCTATAGAATTTAAATATAATAAAATCAGAGCAATATCCCAATAATTCTACAGTCTAATTTTAGGGATTACTCCTCCTTTTCTATTGTATGGTTCATTATATAAGTAATATTCTGTAAACTTTTTCAGCTTATCATATAAAGATCTTGCTCTATTCTTACCCATTCCTGCAATTTCAGATAATTCTTCTATATTCGCATTCATAATATTTTTTAAATTTCCAAACTTATCAATTAAACTTGCGATAATCGGATGGGGAAGCCTTTGGACTTCAGTAATAATCCTCAAACCTCTGGGATGTATATCAAATTCCCTTAAACTGCCTTCTACTTCATATCCTAAAATCTTTGAAATATTCCCCAGTTCAAGCAATTCTTTCTCACTTAATAAATTTATTTTATCTTTTATTTCAAACGGCTCGGCAACAATATCCGGATGTATATAATCATTTATAATATTTAAAGAGTCATTCACTACATTAATCATCAATTCCTCTACCTGCATTTTAAGAAGTCTTCCTTCTACTCCTAATTCATATATATATCTCTTAACTTCTTTTTCTGTTTTCTGTACGATGCTTGATCTCTGCAATATACTTGTAACATCAAAAAGCGATACAAGGTCTTCCAGTTCTCTTACAGTCAGATTAAATGTAAGATCATCTAATCCTTCTTTATATTTTTCAAGTGTTTGAAGCGCCTGATTTGCCTTGGATAGAATCACTCTCGGTTCTTCAAGCATATACCTGATATCACCCTTATATATGGTAACTACATCTCTCTTCATTGAAATAGAGATAACAAGAGTATTGGTTTGTTTTGCCACCCTCTCTGCAGTTCTATGTCTTGTTCCTGTTTCAGATGTCTTGATGTTTGGATTGGGGAAAAGATGTGTATTGGCATATAAAATACGCTTGGCATCAGAACTTAAAATAATGGCCCCATCCATCTTTGCCAGCTCATAAAATTTTGTCGGGGTAAAACTGCTCCCTATATAAAATCCGCCGTCTACAAGTTTTAATACCTCTTCTGAATCCCCTACTACAATCAATCCGCCTGTTTTTCCCTGAAGTATGTATTCTATACCCAGCCTGAGTTCAGTACCGGGAGCTATTTTCTTTAGACATTCTATTAATAATTCTTCATTTTTTTTATTCATTGGCATCCTGTAAAATTAAACTTTTAATATACTGCCGCGACCTATCTTTTTAATTCCAAATTGCATTTTCTTATCCTTAACGCTTACCTCTACTTTCTGGCCGGACTTGACTTCACCACTTATCAGTTTTTCAGAAAGCGGGTCTTCTATTAAATTCTGGATGCACCTTCTCATGGGCCGGGCTCCCATCGAAGGGTCGTAACCTTTCTCCAGAAGTAAATCTTTTGCACCTTTCTTCAGCTCTATAATAATGCCCTGAAGCTCAAGCTGCTGCTGTACCCTTGACATCATCAAATCCATAATACTGTAAATCTGTTGTTTCTGTAATTTATGAAATACTATGACTTCATCAACTCTGCTAAGGAACTCGGGCCGGAAAGCCTGTTTCAGTTCACTCATCACTTTTTCTTTTATCCCCTCATAAGATAAATCTTCAGTATTTACCATTTTGAATCCCATTGGAGTATTTTTCTGGATTTCTCTTGCTCCGAGATTTGAAGTCATTATAATTACTGTATTCTTAAAATCCACCCTCTTTCCCTGGGAATCAGTAAGATGGCCTTCTTCAAAAATTTGGAGCAGTATATTGAAAACATCAGGATGTGCTTTTTCTATCTCATCCAGCAGTATTACACTGTATGGTTTCCTTCTAACCAGTTCGGTCAGCTGGCCCCCTTCATCATAGCCTACATAACCGGGAGGGGAACCGACCAGTTTGGACACAGAATGTTTTTCCATATATTCGGACATGTCAATTTGTATTAAAGCTTCTTCCTTATCAAATAAAAATTCTGTTATAGTTTTAGCCAGTTCCGTCTTACCCACACCGGAGGGGCCTAAAAACATAAAAGAACCTATTGGTCTTTTGGGATCTTTTAGCCCGGAACGTGACCGTCTTATAGCCATTGATACTGTTTTTATAGCCTCATCCTGCCCCACAACTCTTTTATGAAGTTCATCTTCCATTC